>PWLM01000027.1 GCA_003560495.1 Bacillus sp. (in: firmicutes)
ACCGGCTGTCATCCAGGCCCACATGTTTAGAAATTCCACGGTTGCGCCGCTCAGCCTTGCGACAAATCCTCTTCCATGCACTTTCGGATCAGGGTGTGCGGAGCTTGCTATAAAGGAGGAATGCTCCAGTATGCTTCTGCCGTAGACTTCAGGGTCCATAAAAGGGATAAGGATATTTTCGGCGTCCTTGTAAAACTCGTCCACGAGCCCGGCCTTCAAAACTTCGAGCAGGTATTTATATTCCATGTGAAGAAAAACAGACTCATTTTCCAGCCATCCGGGAGTAAAAGACTTTGCCCTACCTATTTCATTCGGCTCTCCCTCGATAGAGGAGGATACTTTATACATTTGCAGCTTCTTGTCAAATAAGTTCGACTGCTTAACTTTTCTATACAGATCCTCTGCTTCCCCTCTGTCAGAAGTCTTCAGTGCCTTCACTGCTCCTTCCAGATATGGTGCCACAGCTTTCGGCGTCAGATCCAGCTTCTGCAGTTCATGTTCCGGCAGGTTGTCGGCATCTGTCTGAAAATAAAAGTAGGTCGGCGGAATCTCTTCGTACGACTTTACGCTTTCCACAGCTGGCTCTATGACGGAGAGCATCTGTTCCACTTTTTCATTTATTTCTTTCCGCGTATACACTTTTTCCGAACCGGTTATTCCTCCGCGAACAGAAGCACGGTATTTTTCTTTATGCTCATTTACGCGGTGCCAGTAAGTCATGGGATCTGTTTCTTCTTTTCTGATAATTTCTTCTGACAGATGGTCCAGCAATTCCGCTCCTTCGGATGGAAGCCGGATATCTCCTTTTCCGCCGGTATCTTTCAGGAGGAAAAGCAGCCGGTAGAGCTCCATCAGCTCCGACGTGCCGGAACCGAGCATGCCCGGAAGACCATTTAAGGAGTCATTCCATCCTGGCTTGTCCGCTTCCATTTCCAGCCCGAGACCGTATGGAGACAACGCAGCGGTTTTCACGGCCGCGAGCAGCACCAGCTTGGAATACAGGTTCGTTTCGTAAATATTCCCGTTCTCCTCCCGGACCCACGGACTTTCGGAACGGAAATTTTTATTTCCGCTTTCCACTACCGCATGATACTGACGGATTTCACCCTCTTTTATTACATACCTTTCTTTTCTCGGCTTTATATACATCCCGCTGTCGTAAAATGGATAGCCTTTACCGAAAAACAGCTTTTCTGAATGATCCGGATAGATAGAAAGGAAATTGTCGATTAAATCAAGATTGTATGTCCAATGATCGATCCAGTATCCTTCGCCGTAGGCTGCCTGATAAAGCTGCTCCGAGGATGCAAGCAGTACGGCAAGCAGGCTGTGAAAATCCACTTCACAGGTGATGTTTTGATCTTCCAAAAAGTGTTTTACTTCTCCCGGAGTAAAGCTTCCGCTGAAAAATGCTGCTAAGAGTGGCTCGTCTTCCTTTCGGAAAAAAGAAAGAACTTCTGTCATTTTCTTCGGCAGCATTCGATAGTGGACGCCCTGTACCTGGAGCGGATTGTACCCGTCCAGCTGGATCAGGCTCATAAACTGATGAATATTCGTATCATATACGTACGGCTCAAAGAAAATATCCATCCGCCGGTTCTGATTAATATCCCTGTAATTTCCGTTTCCCTGAGAATAATACGTAGGGTTAGTCGAGAAAAAATTATAATCTCTTTCCAGATCCCCGTGCTTTCTGGAGTACAGATAAAATACATTTTTCTTTTCCTGCGTTTCAAATACTTTCGGGAACCCTCCACGCAGTCCGTTATCCAGGTAGCTCTGTCTGACATAGGCATCAAAAACTTCCTGGGCGGTTTCTGCATTGGCTGGAGCCAGCAGATCCCCGGTAATACCTACTGCCTTTCTCCGTGCCCCGGCAAGCTTCTCTTTTGTAAAGCTGGATGCTGTCAGTTTCTCAATCTTTTCGAGAGAGGAAGCCGCTCCCATCACACTCCAGATTTCGACACTTTCGCCCGGTTTTAAAGATGCTTGCACGGGAGTAAAGCCCGAAGAAACCTGATTAGTCGTCTGCTCCTCTTCTGCCGCCAGTTCCGTAAGAGAATGGTTCAGAAAATTTTCCGGATACTGAAGCGAAGTGTCCGATCCAAACAGAACGGACCGGTCGATAATCGGTTCCGGCCGGTATTCTTCTCCCCCCTGAAAAACTGTACTCCAGTAGTAACTGCTTTCTTTCGTTTCCTTTACTTCAGAACTGTCTTCGATACTTCCCCGAAGCATATAGCAGGCCGTATTATCTTGCAGTTTTTTCACTTCAAACCAGCTTTTCAGCGTATTGCCGAGTTCTTTGTAAGGCATATTTTTCACGCCTGACGGAAGTATCGCCGGCAGCCCGTCAATCATTTCCATCGTCTGCACGTCATCCGACGTATTTGTCACTTTCACAAAACGCACCAGTCCCCCGGCAGGAAGCTCCGGAAGAGAAAAGTATTCTGCCTGCACAGTGAGTCCCAATGTGCTGTTCACATGTTCCAGCTTCAACACATTTTCGGAAGCATTCATTTTTTCTGTCACGTCTTTTTGATATTTGCTTTGTATAGAAAAAGGTTCTACAAACTGGTCCGTACCTTCCTGATGAATCTTTATAAACGTGCGGAACCCCTGACTGTAGACCATGTGATACGCTTTATCCGCCGGAAAAAATTCCATCACAGCATGATCTTTGTCCTGTAAGCCGAAACCGGCGATGCCCTGTCCTCGGTTCACATAAAATGCCCATATCGGGATACCATTCTCCCCCGCGATGCCCGGAAGAAAGCTCGAGAATGTCGGCAGATGCTGGTAGTTATTTATAGTAAATGAATGGTCGTTCTCTAATCGATACATTGTATACCTCCATCAGGATCTTTTGGTGCAGTTTCCTGCGGTTTATGAAAATCTGGAACTTTAGCATGCTTAAAACGCGGCTTTAAAGGAGTTTTTTCAACCAGGAATACGAAGCTTCCGGGAAATTTTGAAAAAACGGCCATGACGGAATCGTCATGACCGTTTCAGGCTGTAAATAAAATATCGCATTTTGTGAAAAGAGCAAAGGTTCCCTTCTCATAAACTTAGAGCTTGAACAGAGACATGGATGCAGTTAAAAACTGCCCCATGAAAAATGAAGCTATTTTATGCTGTGTAACGAAGGCGGAGACACCCAGAGGATCAGCGCCGTTCGAGAATCCATTTTGGCGGACGGTTCTTCCACCAAAATTAGTCGAGAACAAGCCCTCGGGTAAGCTCCGCTGAAAGTGCAGCAGCATTATGCCTTTCTCTTAAACGAGCTATTTTCAAGGCAGCTGAAAAGACATGTTTATCAGCTCTTCACCGCTCCGTCTGTAATACTCTTGATAAACAGACGGTTGAACAGCAGGAAGACAACGATCAACGGCACTGTAGCCCAGAAGGTACCGGACAGAATCATTCCATAGTCGCGCACCCGGTCATCCATCAGGGATCTTAACGCAACTTGGATCGTATGAGTGGATTGATCCTGCAGTACGACAAGCGGCCACAGGTAATCTCCCCAGATAGCCATGAATACGATAATTCCGAGCGTTGCAAACGCCGGCAGAATAACCGGTACGATAATATTCCAGTAAATCCGGAAGTTGGAACAGCCGTCGATCCTGGCAGCTTCTATCAATTCATCCGGAACAGAGCTGGAGATATACTGCCTCATCCAGAAGATTCCGAAGGCGTTCATCAGCCCCGGCACGATGACGGCACGGAGATCACTGAGCCATCCCAGCTCGGTAATAATAAAATACGTAGGTATTAAACCAAGCTGCGGGGGAATCATCATAGTTCCAAGAATGAAAACGAACAGAATCGTTCTTCCCGGGAAATGCAGTTTCGCAAAAGCGAACCCAGCGAGCGAACAGAGAATCAATACCCCAAATGTAATACTTGTCGTAACGATCAGTGAGTTAAGCATCGCCTGGAAAAACGGGATACTGTCCAGAACTTTCTGGAAGTTGGAAAACATTTCAGTTCCCGGTGTCATCACCGGAGGATTTCTGTTGATCAGATTATTTGGATTCGTCGCCATGACGAACATCCAGTAAAAAGGAAAGAGAGAAGCCAGTCCAACCAGTATTAGACTGGTGTAAATAAACAGCTTGGCAGATCTTAATTTTTTCTTTTCAGAGCTCATTACTTTTCACCTACCTTGCCGGAACGTCCGATTCTGTTAACGAGAAGCAGGTTTGCTGCTGAAAATACGATAATAATAAAGAAGAGAACAATCGCTGTAGCCGAAGCAGTTCCGAAGAAGTTGCTTCCGAAGGCCTCCCGGTAAAGATAAAGAACGATACTGATGCCTTCCGGACGACCGCCTCGTCCCTGGAAAATATGCGGCTCTGCGAAAATCTGCAGTGCTCCGATTGTCGCTGTAAAAACCGTGAAGATAATAAACGGCTTAAGCATAGGAATCGTAATGTGCCAGATCTGCTGCCTCATCGTCGCTCCGTCAATTTTGGCTGCTTCATATAAATCGTTTGGAATAGCCTGCATCCCTGCGAGGTAAATAATCGTATTATATCCTACCCAGCGCCAGAAAATCATTGCGGAAATCGCAACTTTTGCTCCCCATTCCGAGCGTGTCCATGTAATTGGATCAATACCGAACACCCCTAAAAATGAATTGACGAGTCCGGATTCCTGGTTGCTGAAAATAACACTGAAAATAATGGCCACTGCCACGATGGAAGTAACATACGGCAGAAAAACGGCCAGCCGGAAAACACTTTTATATTTAATTAAAACCGAATTCAGTGCAAAAGCGAGGAGAAGCGCCGCGATAAGCTGCGGGGCGGTCCCCATGAGACCAATAATGATCGTGTTGTACAGTGATTTCCAAAAAAGCGGGTCATTAAATATGATATTAAAGTTATTTAATCCGACAAATTCCATCTCTCCAAGTCCGTCCCATCGAAAAAAGGCGAGATAAAAGCTGAATAGAATCGGGAAGACTCCGAATACCGCAAAGAGCAGATAAAATGGAGAAATAAACAAGTAACCTGAAGACATATCCTTCTGTTTCTGGGAAAAAAGCCTTTTCTTTGGTTTCTTCGGCTTTTTTACGTTGTTTTCTGTTTCACCGTCGTGTTCTTCTGCCCCGGTATTTATTTCTTTTCTAAGTGTGTTTGACATGTTGTACCTCCTTATCCTGCCCCTGGTATGTATGAAAAAGGAGAGCGCAGTGAGACCACTACGCTCTCTTCTTCACCAGTGTTATCTGGAAGTTCTCTGCTCTACCCGTGTTAAAACATCTTCCCATTCTTCTTCCGGATCCGCTCCATCATAGACATTGTCGAGGCCGTCCAGAATTTCGGTGTTTACATCCCCGTACTGAGGACCTTTGTGCACATGTTCGTTTTCCAGTGCAGACTCAGCAAAGACTTCCGCTGTATTCTGCCCGCCAAAGTAGTCATCACTGAATTCTGTGAAGGTTTCCATTTCATACACTTCCGGTGTGGATGGGAAAAGACCCATGTTTTCAAAAGCTTTCTGCTGCTGTTCAGGCGCAAGGAGCCATTCCATAAAAGCAAATGCTTCTTCCGGGTGCTCGGACTGATCCGGGATAGTAATATAGGAACCGCCCCAGTTTCCACCGCCCTCAGGCATAGAAGCTACGCGCCAGTTTTCCTGGTCCGGTGCGTTATCTTTTACTACTCCCTGCATCCATGCCGGTGCAAGAAGCGTTGCGTAACCGCCGTCGTCCATCGCTCCGCCCCACTCAGGCGTCCACATACCGTAGTTATCTACGTGGCCCTGCTCGATCAATGCAGAAGTATCCATGAATGCTTCTTCTACATATGGAGTAGAATCCAGAATCAGTTCATCTTCTTCATTAAAATAATGCTCTGGTGCCTGATCCCGTTTGGCGTTAAAAAGAGTTTCCGGGTTGCCGGTCATCGGTGTCCCTGTTTCCTCAAGGACAGTGTCACCAGCCTCTTCGAAATCTTCCCATGTCTGCAGAAGCTCTTCTACATCTTCCGGCTCAGAAGGAAGTCCTGCTTCTTCAAAAATATCTGCCCGGTAGAACATTACCGTCGGACCGATGTCGGTTGGCAGACCAAACTGGAAGTCCCCTTCAACGTTTGAACCTACTTCCCACGCCCAGTCAAGGAAATCATCTTCCACGTCTTCCGCTCCAAGATCATACAAGTTTACGAAGCGGTCTTCTGCGTTTTTGTAACCGTCTATTTCTGACACTTCAATAGCAGCCATATCAGGAGCACCGCTTCCTGCAGAAAGCGCTGTGAAAAGGTTGTTATGGTGATCCTCCATATCAATTTCCTGGAACGTAATACTTACTTCCGGATTTTCTTCTATATATTCTTCAGCCAGTTCCGGGTAGCCGGTTGCACCGAAAAGCCAGAAGGAAAGTTCGACTTCGGCATCCTCGGCTCCGAGATCCGTGACCTCTGCGTCTTCGTTGTCAACATTTGCTTCATTGTTTCCATTTTCCGCCTGCGCTTCTTCGTTATTTGCTTCATTGCCTCCACAGGCAGCTGTCAGAAAAGCCATGGCCGTAAGAACTGTAAGCATACTCGATTTTTTCATCATTCATTCCCCCTGAAATATGATTAAGTACTTTTTAAAAATATTTTTCAGACTGAGAGCTTCATACAACTAAAAACTAAATCGGTTTCGTAAAAGATGAAAGTTTTGATTGAACCTGTCCGGTTCAATCTTTTGTGATAGTAAAATATTGTGAGCAATTAAATCTAAATCGGTTTCGTAATGTCATTGTATAGCGTTCTGCTTTTTATGTCAACGCTTTCTTTGTAAGTTTTTTTAACATTCTTAAATCGGTGAATTATACTTAAATGTGCTGTTTTGCCTTCTTTAATCGGGGCAGGTCTGCCGCATGAATAGTGACACTTGTAATCAGCAGCCCCGGGAGACTGGCTATGAAAAATAAGTAAAGCACCGGGAATAAAAACAAAATGTAGTGAACAATGACGATACTTCCGGCAGCGGCTGCTGTAAGAACAGGAGTTGAAAACGCATAGATGAAAGAATACATTGCAGCGTGGACAGCTGAATAATTTTTATAGGCGAGAATCGGCAGCGCGTAAAAAACAAATATAAGGTACATGATCAGAAGAAAGAAATTGATGCCGAGCAGCATACTGCCGGGAAGCCCTTCCAGCCGGAAAGACACATAAAAATTCATAAAAAGGACGGCTCCGAGAACTGTTGCCGTAAGAAACAGGCCGTTAGCGCGGAAAAAGTATTTCTTATAGAAGCTCCAGAAAATTTTCCAGGAGCTTTCCTTCGTTTCTTCCTCCAAGTACCGGCTGAGTGTGCCATACATTGCTGCAGCTGCCGGGCCTCCTCCAAAAATCACCCCTCCGAGGAGCGTGCCGAACAGAAAGTAAATATTAACAACAGCCAGGCGGTAAATCCATTCAGACAGTGTTTGGATATTTTTCATCTTAGCTGCCTTTTCTTTTCTGAGCATGATTCTCTTATGATTAATTCCGGTTCCACCCGGACCGACGTCTGCTCTATTTGATTGTTGATCATGTCCTTTAAAACATAGGCTGCCATTTTTCCAATTTTGTCCTTGTCCTGCTTTACTGTTGTCAGCGGCGGATCAATATACCGTGACGCTGTAATATCGTCACAGCCGATAACCGCAAAATCTTCTATTTTTCTCCCGCTCTCTTTAATAGCCCGCACGGCCCCCATCGCCATTAGATCGGACGCAGCAAAAACTGCTTCTGGAGACTCCTCCTGTTCGAGAAGTTCGTTCATCGCCACGAAACCACTTTCTTCAAAAAAGTCCCCGTGCTTAATCCATTCTTCCTTCACCGGCAGACCATATGTCTTCATCACTTCCTTAAAGCCGTGCAGTCGCTCACTTGAAATGTTGGAAGTTTTCTTTCCTCCTATAAAAGCGATATTTCTCTCTCCTAAAAGATAGAAATGTTCCACAGCAAGGGCGGAAATTTTCGCATTATCGGTCATAATGTATCCGGAATGCTTTCCACTGAGTGGAAGGTCGATCCCAATGCAGGGAATCTCGCTCTGATCCAGCTCATAAACAGACGGTTCAACTTCGTCCCCTCCGATAATAATACAGCCGTCCACGTTGTAGTGCTGACATCGCGCTAAATAATTTTCGTTGTTTTTATGGAATTTTTCGTTGGAGAAAAACAGGAGGTCATACCCTTCAGATCCCATCGTTTTTTTAAACATACTCATCACGTCCACGAAAAAAGGGTGGTTAAAATTCGCATTTATTTTGCCGGCATAGATGACACCGACTACTTTCGTCACTTTTTTCACTAAGGACTGGGCAGCATAGGAAGGACGGTAGCCGTACTCTTCCATAATCCCGAGGACTCTTTCTTTCGTCTTCGCCCCGACATCGTCATAGTTATTAATAATTTTGGAAACGGTAGCCTGGGACACTCCTGCCAGCTTGGCAATTTCCTTTATCGTCATTTTCATTTCAAATTTCTCCTTTGCTGAGTACGCAGACTTCCAATGCTCTCATCCGGTTTCTGTCTACGTATAAGTTTAACATTATTCCCCCGGGGAAAACATATCAACGAAACCGTTTTATATTATTTAGAGCAAATTATTCATATCAAAAAAATTAAGTCCCTTTTATTTCATTGCAGCTTTTGACAAACCAAGAAAAATAACATATACTTTTTACGAAAACGATTTCGTAAATACTGCTGATTATACTACTTCTTCTGGAGGGATAAATATGCATCATGAACACAAAAAGCCATTTCCTGAAAATTTTTTATGGGGGTCTGCCTCTGCAGCCTA
>PWLM01000161.1 GCA_003560495.1 Bacillus sp. (in: firmicutes)
GGCGACTCCGGGGCGAGATAGGACGAGCTGAAGATCCATTTCTTCCGAGCATGGAGAGGAAGAAATTAGCTGAAGCCGGCCCGCCCGGAAAGCGTCCTGCGGAGGCGAAAGCAGGGAAATGTCTACGCCTGTATAAAAAATACTTTATAAACAGCCTGTTTTTCTCCACCTTCTCTTTATTCTGAGACATACTTATTTTTTGACTGCTATTTACCAACAGTGTTCTAACTTAAAATCACCAAGTATCCGAGCTAAAGAGACATAAATCTGCTCCTGCTATATAGAATTAAAAGAACATCTTATTCCTGATACGAGGAAGCCTCTTCCCCCTTATTTTTGATAAAATTCTTTGTACATCATCTGATTTCACAGACACAAAAAGCCGCCGCCCAAAATGGACGACGGCTTTTTAGTCTGGAAGTGCCGGAAAAATCCGACGCTCATGAGAAAAAGAATGAAATCTTACTTCTTGATGCGCTTGTTAAGATCCGCCTGGATTTCGTTAGACTGCTTCAACCAGTCCTTCAGCTTATCTTCCAGCGTGTTGAATCCCTGTGGCTGGCTCTGCTGGCTGCTTCCGCCGCCGCGCTTCTGGCCGCCGCCACCTTGACCCTGACCCTGGCTTTGACGTGGGCGCTCCTGGCGCTCCGGCTTCGGCTGGGTTTCTTTAATGGAAAGAGAAATCTTGCCGGACTGTTCATCAACAGAAAGGACTTTTACTTTAACAACGTCTCCTACAGAAAGCTCGTCGTTAATATCTTTCACATAGCCGTGGGCGATGTGTGAGATGTGAACGAGACCCTGCTTCTTTTCGTCTAACGCAACAAATGCACCAAATGGTTTGATTCCAGTAACTTTTCCTTCAACGATACTTCCAACTTCGTATTGACCTGACATGCAAACAACTCCTATATATTTTTTAACTGTGTAATTGTAACATGATTCTTCAAAAATGACAAAAGGAAAGAAGACTTAATTCCGTACATTTTTAACAAACGCTGCTATGCGGTCCACTGCTTCCTCCAGTTGACTCATGGATGCAGCATAGGAACAGCGTACATGTCCTTCTCCACCGGCTCCAAAAACATGGCCGGGAACAACGGCCACCCGCTGCTCAATGAGAAGTTTTTCCGCGAATTCCTCCGAAGTCATACCTGTCGCACGGATGGAAGGAAATGCGTAGAAAGCTCCCCCGGGAGAGTGACACTGCAGACCTGCTTCCCGCAGAGATTCAACAAAATAGTTCCGGCGCTGCCGATAGCTGACAATCATTTCTTCCATTTCCTGACGTCCATTCTTCATTGCTTCAAGCGCTGCGTACTGAGCCATTGTAGAAGCACACATCATCGCATACTGATGAATTTTCAGCATGGCTTTAGCATAAGGAGCAGGGGCACATACATAGCCCACACGCCAGCCGGTCATCGCAAACGATTTGGAAAATCCGGAAATCAGAACTGTACGTTCCCACATACCACTTAGTGCAGCCGTACTGACATGCTCTTCATCGTATGAAAGCTCAGCGTAGATTTCATCTGAAAAAACGACCAGATCATGCTCCTGGACAAGTCCAGCGATCTCCTCCAGTTCTTTTCTTCCCATAACAGCTCCCGTTGGATTGTTCGGAAACGACAGCATGATCGCTTTCGTATTCGGCGTCAGCCGCTCACGAATAGCTTCTACGCTTACTTGAAAGTCATTTTCCATGGATGTCGGTACTGGTACCGGAATTCCTCCTGTAAGGGAGACTAGAGGAGCGTAGGAAACAAAGCACGGCTCGACTACGAGTACTTCATCCCCTGGATCCACCACGGCACGTAAAGCAATATCAAGCCCTTCGCTCGCTCCAACTGTCACGATCACTTCGTCAGCCGGATCATATTTCGTCTGAAACCGTTCCTCCATGTAGTTCGCAATTTCCTCCCGCAGTTCCATCAGACCGGCATTGGCTGTATAGGAAGTCAGCCCCCGTTCCAGGGAATGGATACTCGCTTCCCTTACGTTCCAGGGAGTCGTATAGTCCGGTTCTCCGACACCTAGAGAAATAATATTATCCATTGAAGAGGCGAGATCAAAAAAACGGCGTATACCCGAAGGGGCAATGCTTTCTACAGTCTGTGACAGTTTCACGTTGTGATCCGCTTTTACGTAAGTCATGGTGATACCACCATCCGGTGATCGTCTTCGTCATCATCAATAAAAATGATTCCATCATGTTTGTACTGCTTCAGCCGGAAATGCGTCGTTGTGGAAATAACCGATTCAAGCGTAGACAGTTTTTCAGAAACAAAGTTGGCAATCTCCGACATTGTGCGCCCTTCAATAACTACAGAAAGGTCATAGGTTCCTGACATGAGATAGCAGGCTTTCACTTCATTAAACCGGTAGATTCTTTCTGCTACTTCATCGAACCCTCTTCCACGCTGCGGCGTGACTTTTACGTCGATCATCGCAGTGACCATTTCCGTGCCGACTGCTTTTGTCCAATCTATAATAGCAGAGTAGCCGAGTATCACCTTCCGCTCTTCCAGATCGCTCAGCATATCCTTCACTTCATTTATCGGAAGCTCCAGCATTTTTGCCAGTTTATCAGACGCCATCCGGCCTTCTTTTTCAATTAAAAGTAATAGTTCCCGTTCTTTGTCTGTCATACTTTTCCCTCCTTGCTTCCCTACATTCTACACCACAGCAGGCGCCTCTTCCAGAGGGATTGGTAAAGATTTTGAATTTTTAGGCAAGCTTTCTCTTTTTAAATATTAAACAGGCTGCAGTGAGAAGCGCCGTGATTAAAAAGACAGTCAGTACAAAAGCTCCTAAAAAGCCGTCACTGCTGCTTCCGGTTAAGTAAAAACTGCTGCTCTGCGCCGATAGAACCCCCGGAGAATAAATAAGACGTTCCGGTAGAAAAGAAGCAGACAAGCTCACGAGAAGAGCGGTCACAAGCGTGAGAAATGCCGACCCGGCATACCCTTTAATAAACGAGCTGAAAAAAAGAAGGCTGGAAAGAACAAAAGCAAGCCAGACCGTATACACAACAGCCCCTTGAAAAACATTCACCGGATTTAAAGTTCCAAAAAGAACCACTGTGTAATAAACAGCCGCGGCTATACCTCCTGCGTAAGCGAGAAGGGTCAGAGAAAAGGCGTGGGCAGCTTTTGCCAGTATAAAGTTCGTCTCACTCACCGGCTTCGATAAAATCATCAGGTGGGTCCCCTGCTGCCTCTCTCCGGCTGTCGTACCCATAAAAGCCAGAACGAGAATAAGCAAGCCGATCTGGTTGAACTGACTTTGAACGGGCGGAAGAATTTCTTCTGCTTCCGGGAGAGGAATATCAAATACAGTGCCTTCCGGAAGTCCTCCAACCGCCTGAATGATCGTATCCATATAGTAGGTTGTCAGTGGCTGGGAAGCACCGAGTATCATAAAGACGAGCGGAATCCATAGTACTTTCCAGCTTCTCAAGGCTTCCAGCCATTCTTTTTTATACATTACCCAAAATTGTTTCACCTGCGCATCACCTTCATGAATACCTCCTCCAGTGATACAGCTTCTGCTTCCACTTTCGTATAAAGAGCATTATTATCCCGGAGAAGACGCAGCACTCCATCCCTGCCCTGCGTCATATTGACCGCTTGAATACGAAGCTGTCTGCCGTCAAGTTCTATCTCCTCCACCCATGGCTGTTTCCGGAAAGCTTCAGCCAGCTCCTCCATCCCTTCTTTCGTTTCTATTAAAAAAACCGGCAGCGCATAGTTTTTCTTCAAGTCTGCCAGCGTGCTTTCCATTATTATTCTCCCGTCTTTCATCATATAAATATCGTCACTCACCTGTTCCGCTTCCCAGAGAACGTGAGTGGAGAAAAGAATCGCAGTATCTTTTTTCAGCTTTTTCAGCAGCTCGATAACCTCTCTTCGTCCGAACGGATCCAGAGCGGAGACCGGTTATCGAGAATAAGAAGTTCGGGACGATTAACAAGAGCCTGGGCAATGCCCAGCCGCTGTTTCATCCCTCCGGAATAGGCAGCAATCCGTTTAGATCCGGATTCTTCAAGACCCGTCACAGCCAGCAGTTCTTCCGTCCGGGTTTCTGCTTCTTTTCTCGGGAGACCAAACAGCTCCCCTGCATACCGCACGTATTCCCTCCCGGTCATCCAATCATAAAACTGCGGGAACTGCGGAAGATACCCGAGCACCTCTCTGCGGTCCTTCTGACTGCCGGAAAGAATAATCTCCCCTTTATCCGGTTTCAAAAGCCCTGTAATAATAGACAAGAGTGTCGTTTTCCCTGCTCCATTAGGCCCGATCAGAGCAGTGCACCGATCCTTTTTAATATGCATTTCCACATCGTCTACTGCTTTTGTTACCCCGTATGTTTTATGCACTCCAACCGCTTTCAGCATCTTTTTTTATTTCCTCCTTCCGAAAATAAAATAAAGAACCGGACCGAAAAAATTAATAAATACAATAACCAGAATCCACACAACACGGCGCTCCTTCGTCATGTCCTGTCGTATACAGGCTATCAGCGCTGCAAGTGTGAGCACCATATCCAGCATCATCAGCGGCAGGAAAATATTCCAGTTAATATGTGTCAGTTCCTCCAATTCCAAACCCCCTCCCTCACAGTTCCATATATATGAAGCAGCCTCCCGGCTTACTTTTACAAAGCTTTTTCAGCCCTTCTAATAATATCATATCTCACTATTTCCAGAAAAACGACTTTTTGGTGAAACCTTTTGCTTTCTTTTCCGCTATACTACAAAGAGACGTATTTATAGAAAGGATGAAGTTAATGAAAAAGGCAGCTGGTCTGACACTCCCCATTGCACTCCTTCTCACAGCATGCGGTGCAGCAGATGATGGAATGTCGACAGAAGAAATACTTACCCGTTCAGCAGAAGCTATGGAAAACGTTTCGTCCTACGCTGTTTCCTCGGAAGTGGATCAGACGATGGAAACGGGGGCGGAAACGATGGATTTTGCCACGAACAGCCGGATGGAAGTAACACAGAACCCTCTTGCCTACCACGAAGTGACAGAAATGACGATGATGGGCGAAGCCGAGGAAATGGAGTTTACTTCCTACTTTCATGAGGACCATGGATTTTACCTTCAGGATCCTTTAATGGGCGGATGGATGCAGCTTCCGGATGAAGCACGGGAAGATATGATGGCCATGGCGGAAATTCAGATGAACCCGGAAGATCAGCTCGAGCAGTTTCAGGAACATGTATCGGATATCGAAGTGGAAACTACTGATGATGAATATATTATCCATCTCTCGGGTAAAAACCTGGACGTGGAAGAAATGATGGAGCAGGTGGGTGGAATGGACGGTATGGGGGAAATGATGGATGTCATGGAGGACGTTGACATTCAGGAATTTGATTATACCATTCATATTGATTCGGACACTTTTTATCAGACGGCTGCTTCCATCTCCATGTCAATGACGATGGATATGATGGGGGAGACTACATCCATGGATCAGGCGGTTGACATGACGATGGACAGTTTCGATGAAATCGGCGAGATCACTATCCCTCCGGAAGTCCTTGAAGAGGCGGAGCAGATAGACGAAAGCGAACTGGAAGGCGGCTTCTAAAGCATTTTCAGCACGAGAATAATGAAACGCTCATGATATTCCAGTCATGAGCGTTTTTTCATGGGAAAACGAGCTGTATTTCTTTTGGTCAACATCACTTTTTAATCCAGCCAGCCTTTTTCCCGGCACAGCGTGATGGCTTCTATCCGGTTCGATACTTCCAGCTTATCGAGCACGCTTGAAATGTAATTTCGGACGGTACCATTTGTAAGAAATAAAGCAGAAGCAATCTGCTTTGTCGTTTTCCCATCCGATATAAGCTTCATTACTTCTTTTTCCCTCTCAGTGAGAGGATTCCGGCTGTCATACACCATATCTATAAGCTCCGGTGCATATACTCTCCGCCCATCCATAATTGTACGGATGGAATTCGCGAGATCTTCGCTGGGGCTGTCCTTCAGCAGATAGCCGCTCACCCCCGCTTTCCTTGCCCGCTCAAAATATCCCGATCTGGCAAACGTCGTCAGTATAATGATACGGCATGGATGATTCTTCAGCTCCTCTGCCGCGTCAAGTCCACTCTTTGTCGGCATTTCAATATCCATAATACAAATATCTGGATTCAGCCGCTGTACCATGTCCACCGCAGCTTCCCCGTTATCAGCTTTACCGACCACTTCCATATCTTCTTTTAAATCCAGCAGGGACCCTAGAGCTCCAAGCAGCATCTGCTGGTCTTCTGCCAGTACGATCCGGATCATGCTTTTCTCTCCTTCCTTACGGGTTGTACAATTCTCGGAACACGCATAGACAAAGTTGTTCCTGCATTCGATTTTATTTCTAGCGTCCCGTTTACAAATTCCAGCCTTTCTCTCATTCCCTGGATACCACTTTCCTGCAGGGAAACCGTCTCTGCAGAAAAACCGTCTCCATTGTCTTTCACTTCCACGAGAATTTCTCTCGAAGACTCCTCAATAGATATTTCACAGAGCGAGGCATAACTGTGTTTCACAATGTTAGTTACCGCTTCCTTCAGACACATACTCAAAGTGTTTTCGACGAGAAGCGGGATTTCCCCCAGTTCCTGATTCCCTGAAAATTGCAGTTTGATGCCTGCCATATCGAGAATTTCCTTCACGTGACGCATTTCCTCCCGAAGACGGGTCCCCTTCATCTCGGAAACAAGTTCTCTTACTTCTTTCAGGGCAAGACGTGCCGTCCGGTTAATGTCCTGAACTTCCTGCTGGGCTTTTAACGGTTTTGCGGTGATCAGTTTTTCTGCGAGATCGCTCTTCAGCCCGATCAATGATAATTTCTGCCCTAGCGTATCATGCAGATCCCTGGCTATCCGCTGTCTCTCTTCCATCACAATCAGCTGGGATATTCTTTCGTTCGCATCTTCCAGCTGGCCTTCCAGTTTTTCTTGTTTATTTTTGTTATAGATCGTAAATGGAAGGAGAATAATTCCTATCAGACTGATTACAATAAACGGAATCTGCATCATAAAGATTTCACTTTGAATATAAAAACCGAACCCTACGGCAGCCCCTCCAGATAAAACGTTTAACACGTAGAGCAGAATAAATCCTCTGAGGCTGTTCATATTCCCTACAAAAAATGCCAGGAACAAAAAGAAGTACACATAGCCGAAGTAAAGAGTCATGCCTATACTTATAGCAAGTTCTATTCCTACAGCAGCGTAGACTATCCACCCTTTTTTAATAAAGGAGAGACGGTAAGCAGTAAAAAACAGCACGATCATAAGCACACCGGCGATAACCTCTCCCGGGGTTGAGTTGGCGATAACAAAATAGAATGGCAGAAGACAAAAAATAATCCACGCATACAGACTCAAGCCGGTATTTTCAGGGAAAATGTGAAACCAGTTTCTCATGCAGGCACCTCCTTCACTTTAAATTTTTTCAGAATTCTTTAATGTTCTTTTTGACGGGCTTCACTGGTGCAGACCTTATACTGTAAGTGTACCAAAAAGCCCTCTTCCGCAGGGGAAAAGGGCTACAAAAAAACTTATTTAAGAGCTGACCTGCGTTTTTGCAGGGCGGACAACATTTTCCTGCCGTTTTAATTTTTTTGCTGCTTTGTATCCAGTGAAGCGTTTATTTTTTTCATCGTAAAGGCGGAAGCGTACCGCTTTTAAACTCGTCCATAGATTAATCGTAGTTACCTGCTGAAGAGGAGTCGTTTCTTCATGAGTTTTTTCCAGATGGTAGTTCGGTACTTTCGGGCTGAGATGATGAACATGGTGGTAGCCGATGTTTCCTGTCAGCCACTGAATAACTTTCGGAAGCTGGTAATAAGAACTGCCATCGACCGCAGCTTTCACAAAATCCCACTCAGATTCGTTCTCAAAATAGGCATCTTCAAATTGGTGCTGAACATAAAACAGCCAGATTCCAAGTGCTCCGGATATAAACAGTACCGGTACTTGAATGAGCAGGAATGCCTGAAGGCCGATGCCCCAGATTAACAGTCCATAAATAAGTGCAATAGAAGCTGTAATCATGTGGGTATTCCATCGTTCAGCTTTTTTTGCCCCCCGGCGGTTAAAGCGGTTATCCACCATGAAAAGGAAGAAAGGTCCAAGCCCGAACATTACGAGCGGGTTACGGTAAAGACGGTAGGAAAGGCGCTTCCAAAAACCTGCTTCGGCGTATTCTTCCAGAGTCATAATCCAGATATCACCGGTGCCTCTTTTATCAAGATTACCGCTTGTTGCATGGTGTATCGTATGACTTCTCTTCCATTTATCGAATGCAAAGTGAGTGATTACTCCTGTAATAAAACCTGTTATACGGTTCGCTTTTTTACTTTTAAAGAAGGAGCCGTGTGTGCAGTCGTGAAAAATAATGAACGTACGGACGACAAAGCCCGCAGCCAGAATGATGAACGGCAGTGCAAGCCAGTAGGAAACGCTGAGACTCTGATAAGCAAGATACCATAAAATAATGAAAGGAAGAATAGAATTAACTATCTGCCAGATGCTGCTCTTTAAATTAGAAGAAGCAAAAGGTGCTACACTTTTTTTGAGTTCGGCTAATTGATTTCTGCTCATAGTAATTCCTCCTGAGTCTTGCTGTTTGTTAATTCTTATTCTACCGGCTTCTTCAGGTACCTGTAAGACATAGGTGTCAGGGTTTAAACATGACATTTGTCATGTTTACCAAAATGGAAAACATAGAATATAACGTTTTTTATTCCATAATAAAAAATATAAGTAGTCTTTTTATA
>PWLM01000224.1 GCA_003560495.1 Bacillus sp. (in: firmicutes)
CAGAAATCCAGTTCCTTTCCGTTCCAGGTCATTTTCTGTATTTTATTCATTACTTCTTTCCCCCTGCTCTCCCGGCTGCTTCTTTACTAACTGGACGGCCTGTTTGTAGGCAGACTGAAGCTCCCGGGTGATCCTTCCTTCTTTTCCCGGAAATACCTGGTTGTCCCATGAAAAAACAGGGACAATTTCCTGGATGGAGTTGGTTACAAATATTTCATCTGCATCCCGCATATCCTTTGGATGGAAGCTTCCTTCCTTGACCGGATATCCGAGTGCGGAGGCGAGCTCCATCACGAAGCGGGACGTCACTCCGGGAAGACAGCTGCAGGAAGTGTCCGGCGTATGAATTGTTTTCTGCTTTATAAAAAACAAATTCGAGACGGTTCCTTCCGACAGCCGGTTTTTTTCCGTAAGAAACAGGCCTTCTACATTTCCTGAAGCTCCTGTTTCCCGCTTGGCGAGAATGTTGTTCATATAATGATGTGACTTTCTCCGGACGCTTCCTTCCGGAGTGTTTCTTCTAATCTTCAGCGTCTGCAGCTTTTTTTCTTTCATCTTCGCCGGCGGGAGCGGCTTCACGTATATGATAATACGCGGGTTTTCGTAGACTTCCGCCGTCAGACCGATCCCTTCCGCTCCTCCGGACACGTTAAGACGAAAGTATCCTTCCCTCAGCTCATTGGCATTCAGCAGCGCTGCCACTGCCCGGTGGACTTCCTCTTCCAGTTTGTCGGGAAGACACAGGCCGTACTCTTCTGCTCCTTCCCCGAGACGGGTGAGATGATCCTTCAGCAGGAAAGGTTTTCCGTCGTAAGTCCGGAACGTCTCAAAAAGCCCCGCTCCATAAAGAAAGCCGTGTTCATACGGAGAAATAACTGCGGCATGATCCGGCACAATTTCCCCGTTTACGTAGAGATACATACCTGCTCGTCCTTTTTATAGTGATCCAGAAAATTACGGAGCATGATTTTACCGGTATCAGTCATGATTGATTCCGGATGAAACTGCACTCCTTCGACCGCGAGCTCTTTATGGCGGATACCCATAATCTCCCCTTCGTCTGTTTCTGCAGTGATGTCGAAACAGTCCGGAAGGGTTTCTCTTTTAACGATCAGGGAATGATAACGCGTTGCAGTAAACGGGTGCGGCAGGTTCTCAAAAACAGTTTTTCCATCATGGTTAATTTCCGAGGTTTTGCCATGCATGAGCCGCTCCGCCCGCACAACGTCCCCACCGAAAATCTGCGCAATGGACTGATGACCGAGGCAGACACCGAACACTGGGATTTTTCCGGCAAAACGGCGGATTGCCTCCATGGAGATCCCCGCCTCATCCGGTGAGCACGGCCCCGGGGAAATCATCAAGTAGTCCGGATCCATTTTTTCTATTTCCTCCAGTGTGATCTGATCGTTGCGGCGGACGACGAGCTTCTGGCCCATCTCCCCCAAATACTGCACAAGGTTATACGTAAAGGAATCATAATTATCAATCATTAAAATCATTTCAGCATCCTCCTCTGCTCTGTCTCTTCTTCACTCTGCTCTTTTGCTTTCCATAATGCCCGTGCTTTTTTCAGGCATTCGCGGTATTCCGCACGCGGCTCGGAATCAATGACAATACCGGCTCCGGCCTGTACGTGGGCTGTCCCATGCCTCGCGATCATCGTCCGGATAGTAATATTCAGTTCCATGTCGCCGTTAAAACCAATCCATCCCATTGAGCCGGTATAAGCCCCCCGGCGGACCGGTTCAAGTTCTTCAATAATTTCCATCGTCCGGATTTTAGGTGCTCCGGTAATGGTCCCTCCCGGGAAAGCAGCGGCAATAACATCGAGTGTATCACAGCCGGGTGCTTTCTTTCCCTTCACATTGGAAACGATATGCTGGACGTGGGAATATTTTTCAATAACCATTAGTTCGTCCACTTCAACCGTACCGTAGGCGCAGACCCGGCCGAGATCATTTCTTTCCAGATCAACGAGCATAATATGCTCTGCCCGTTCCTTCTCGTTGTTCAAAAGCGTCTCGGCGAGTTCGCGGTCTTCTGCGTCCGTTTTCCCCCGGGAGCGCGTGCCGGCAATGGGTCTCGTACTGACTTCCTCCCCGGCCACCTTCACAAGAAGCTCAGGGGAGGCGCCGATATACTGGAGCTCCGGTGTATGCATATAGCTCATATACGGAGAGGGATTAATTTTCCGGAGACAGCTGTATATATGCATCGGGCTCGTCCTTAAAGGGCGTGATTCCCGTACAGAAAGATTCACCTGAAAAACGTCCCCACCGGCGATATAGTCTTTTGTTTTTGCAACTGCTTCAGTGAACGCCTCTTCTGATAAGGAACGCAGGGGCGTTTCCCCGCCTGCAGCTTCCCCCTCCAGTGCCGGAAGCTTCTGATGTTCCGCTTCCATCCACTGCTTATTCATTTTTTCCAGCTTCCGCTCCGCTCCTGCTGTATCTGTATCGATAATGATGTCCCACCGGATATCCTTTTCATGGTCAATGACATACAGCTCGTCGAAAGCAAGCAGAAAAACATCCTCTGTCAGGAGGTCGTCTGAAGCATGTTCCGGAAGCTTTTCAAATTCCCGGACAAGGTCATAGCTGAACTGCCCCGCTATTCCCCCCTGAAAATCCGGAAGAGAGGCGTCTTTTTCCGCTTTATAGTGATTCAGCCAGCTTCGTATCGACTCGAGAAGCGGTCCTTCATAAACGGTTGTTTTTCCATTTTCCTCCGCCGCAAGCCGCCCGTTTTTCCCACGCAGCTTCGCAAATGGACGCAGGCCGATAATTGAGTATTTCCCGCCTCTTCCGCTTTCAAGAAGCAGGTGGTCTGTTTCAAGCTGAGATAAAATCCGATAGGTGTCAAACCAGTGCTGTCTGCTTTCTTTCAGTGAATGCTTAGCAGCAGACGGCCTGCGTATATCCTCCATGTTCTCCACTCCCGACTGTAGATGAGCGCTTATTTTTTCTCCCATCATTATAAGGCCCAGCAACAGGAGGTGCAAATAATGTTTCCCGGGAAATAACCGCTGGGACCATTATGAAACGTGTTACCGCGTACCTCCCCTTCCCGATAACCCGTTTTTCCCCCTATATTCAGGGGCTTACCCTCCGCCACTGACTGCAGTGGAGTTTGTCTTAAAGTGCTTTGCTGAATAAAAAAAGCTTCGAGAGGCGGCTGCACCGTTCTCGAAGCTTCGATCATTAATCTTCAAACTGGTAAAGCGGCGTGCTGAGGTAGCGTTCCCCATTACTTGGGATCACTGCAACGACTTTTTTACCGCTGCCGAGCTTTTCCGCCTGCTGGATGGCAGCATAGATTGCTGCACCGGAAGATACTCCTCCGAGAATACCTTCTTCCCGGGCGGCACGGCGGGCATATTCGTACGATTTTTCTGTGGAAATTTCCATTACTTCGTCGAAAATGTCCGTGTTCAGAATTTCCGGCACAAATCCCGCACCGATACCTTGAATTTTATGCGGACCCGGGCTTCCTCCGGAAAGAATCGGCGAATCTGCCGGCTCGAGGGCAACGATGTGAAGCTCAGGAAATTTCTCTTTCAGCACTTCCCCGGCGCCGGTGATTGTACCGCCCGTTCCAATACCGGAAACGAAGGCATCAAGCTGATCTCCGACCTGCTCGAGAAGTTCTTTACCTGTTGTTTCCCGGTGCACTTTCGGATTGGCTTCGTTTTCAAACTGCTGAGGCATAAAGTAGCCGTGCTCCTTCTGCAGTTCTTCCGCTCTAGCGATGGCTCCCTTCATTCCCTTTTCTCCGGGAGTGAGAACAAGCTCGGATCCGTACGCTTTTAAAAGGTTGCGGCGCTCCATGCTCATCGTGTCCGGCATAACGAGAATACTTTTGTATCCTTTTGCCGCAGCTACCATTGCGAGCCCGATACCGGTGTTTCCGCTCGTCGGCTCCAGAATCGTGTCTCCCGGTTTCAGGTTCCCCTTTTCTTCTGCTGCTTCGATCATGGAAAGCGCGATCCGGTCTTTTACACTTGCTCCCGGGTTCTGGAATTCCAATTTAAGATAAACGTCTGCATATCCTTCCGGCACCATTCGCTGCAGTTTCACGAGTGGTGTATCCCCGATAAGTTCTGTAATGGAGTTAACTACTCTTGCCATTCAAAAACGCCTCCTTTTTAATCCTGAGTATTTTAATTGGTTTAGTTATATTTAGATAGTAGCAGAGCCTTTTCTAAAAAGCAACTCCCGGCTTAATTCGTTTTTTCCGTTTCATAAATTTCCTGGAGCTCCTCTTTCGTAATCCAGTACTGCTCATTACAGAAGTGGCAGGTCGTTTCTGCTCCTCCATCCTCGTGGATCATTGCGTAAATTTCATTTTTATCAATGCTGTACAGCGCATTAATAATCCTTTCCTTGGAACACTGACATTCAAACGCCGTTTCTTTCTTTTCCAGGATGCGGTAGTTATCCGTTCCGGCCAGCTGTTCGATAATCTGCTCCGGTGTATCTCCGCGCTTGATTAAAGAAGAGACTGGCGGAATCGCCTGAAGGCGTGCTTCCACTTCATCCAGAATTTCGTCGGAAGCTCCCGGCATAATCTGCAGGATGAATCCTCCGGCTCCTTCCACTTCATCTTCGGCGCCAACGACTACACCGAGTCCCACAGAAGATGGTGTCTGTTCGGAAGTAGCAAAATAATACGTAAAGTCTTCCGCCAGTTCTCCGGATACAAGCGGCACACTGCCTGTAAAATGATCCCGCATACCAAGATCCTTTACGACAGAAAGAGAGCCTTCCGTTCCAACTGCTGCCGCAACGTCCAGCTTGCCGTTTTCCTTTCGTTCCGGATCGACCTGGCTTTCGCTGATATAGCCTCTTGCCGTACCCCTTCCGGTAGCGTCGATAATAATCGGGGCAGCCGGGCCATTTCCCTCAATCTTTATCGTGAGCTTCTCTTCTCCTTTGAGCATGCTTCCCATCATTACTCCGGCAGTCAGGGAACGGCCGAGTACAGCCGTTGCCGTACGCCATGTTTTATGACGGCGGGAAGCTTCCCGGACCATTTCCGTGGAGCGGACGGCGTAAATACGAATTTTATCATCATAGGCGAGTGCCTTTGCTAAATAATCAGTCATTTCATATTCCTCCTCAGGAAAATAATTCATTGTTTTTATTATAAATAATCTGAAGTCCTTCAAGTGTTAAATAAGGATCTGTACTTTGAATCAGAGACGTTTCTTCCACTATCCATTCTGCCGCAGGACCGGTCGCAGCCACTGCTGCTTTTTGTCCCGCCTCTTTTTGAATACGCCGGATCATCCCTTCCACTTCACTGACAAAGCCGTAGCGGAATCCGGACTGCAGGGCTTCCACCGTACTCCTGCCAATCACCCGGCTCGCGCGCCGTGTTTCCACGCGGGGAAGTTTGGATGCTTTTTGAGCCAGTGCCTCTGCTGCAAGCTCCATACCCGGGCTGATCGCTCCACCTAGGTATCGGTTTTTTTCGTCGATATAACAGTAGGTGGTCGCTGTTCCAAAGTCTATAATGATCAGCGGCCCTCCATATTTCTCTTTCCCCGCTACAGCATTTGTTATACGGTCTGCACCAACTTCCCGGGGGTTTTCATACAATATGTTCAGACCGGTTTTCACTCCCGGACCGACAAACTGTATTGGAAGATGAAAATGCTCCGTCAGTGCTTCCGAAAGAAAACTGTCTGCTTCAGGAACAACAGAGCAGACCATTGCCCCCCGGCATTTTTCCGGGGAAATGCCGTGCATATCCATCATCTGGTAAAGCAGCAGGGCGTATTCATCCGCCGTTCGTTTTGAGTCTGTTTTTACTTTCCAATGGGAAAGCAGTGTCTCTTCTTCAAATACGCCGAACGAAGTGTTCGAGTTTCCTGCGTTAATAACAAGATTCATCAGCCCGCTCCCCTCTCTGCTTTCAGGTAAAAAAGAGGAGCCCCCATGTGCCGCAGCTTTTCTGCCGTGCACACGAAGCGCCCCTCCATCTATTATTCGTCTCTGCGTCGTTCTGTTTCTTCGCTTTCGGGAGGTGCTTCTGCTGGCTCATGTTCTGATTCAGCTGTTTCATCCGGTGTTACAGCATCTGCTGCATCCTCTGCCGGCTGTTCCTCCCCATTTCTTGTTGCATAATGGTCGTCCGGAAGCTTCCCTTGATTAACAAGAGATTCGATCTGCTTGGCATCGAGTGTTTCGTATTCAAGCAGCGTTTCTGCAACGAGCTGCAGGCTGTCTTTGTTTTCTGTAAGAATCTGCTTACACGTTGCATAAGCCTCTTTAAGAATACGCTGAACTTCCAGGTCGATTTCGTGGGCAATCGCATCACTGTAGTTCTGCTCGTTATTGATGTCGCGTCCAAGGAAAACTTCTCCCTGGGAGCTGCCGAACTGGACCGGGCCGAGCTTTTCACTCATGCCGTATTCCATAACCATTTTCCGGGCAATTGCTGTTGCCCGCTGGAAGTCGTTGTGAGCACCGGTGCTCACTTCGTTAAACATAACTTCCTCTGCTACACGACCGCCGAGAAGTCCGATAATCTTATCGATCAGCTCCGGCTTCGTCATGAAGTAGCGGTCTTCTTTTGGAAGCATCATGGCATATCCGCCGGCCTGGCCGCGCGGTACAATCGTCACTTTATGCACGATATCAGCATTTTCAAGCTTCACGCCGACCACCGTGTGTCCTGCTTCGTGGTGGGCCACAATGTTACGTTCCTTCATCGAAATAACACGGTTTTTCTTCGACGGACCGGCGATAGTCCGGTCAATCGCTTCATCAATGGAAGCCATGTCAATTTTCTTCTTATCCGACCGGGCCGCAACGAGTGCCGCTTCGTTCAGAAGGTTTTCCAGATCTGCCCCGGCAAATCCAGGTGTTCTCTGGGCAATAGCCTTCAGATCGACATCGTCTGCAAGCGGTTTGTTCTTAGCGTGTACACCAAGTACCGCTTCCCGGCCTTTAACATCCGGACGGCCGACAGTAATCTGACGGTCGAATCGTCCCGGACGTAGGAGGGCAGGGTCAAGAATATCAGCACGGTTTGTTGCCGCAATCAGAATAATTCCTTCGTTGACGCCGAACCCGTCCATTTCTACGAGCAGCTGGTTCAGCGTCTGTTCACGTTCATCGTGACCGCCGCCTACTCCGGCTCCCCGGCGCCTTCCGACCGCATCAATCTCATCGATAAAGATGATACACGGAGAATTTTTCTTCGCGTTTTCGAACAGGTCACGTACCCGGGAGGCACCGACACCAACAAACATCTCTACGAAGTCCGAACCACTGATGGAGAAGAACGGTACTCCGGCTTCCCCTGCCACCGCACGGGCGATCAGCGTTTTACCAGTACCAGGAGGCCCTACAAGGAGCACCCCTTTTGGAATACGGGCACCGATTTCTGCGAATTTGCGCGGATCCTTCAGGAAGTCAACGACCTCTTCCAGCTCCTGCTTTTCTTCATCCGCACCGGCTACATCTTTAAAGCGGGCTTTTTTGTTGTCTTCACTGACAAGCTTCGCTTTACTCTTCCCGAAGTTCATCATTTTTCCGCCGCCGCCGCCCTGAGCCTGGCTCAGAAGGAAGAAAAACAGAATAAAGATAATAACAAATGGAATGATGGCTACCATGAAGTTGACCCATCCGCTCGGCTCGTCCGCCTCTTCCACCATTAACTCATTTATGCCTTCTTCTCCAGTCGCTGCGACTACATCTTCGAGAAACACCTGCAGATCAGGTATATTCACCGTGAAAAACTCGTCTTCTTCTGCTCCGCGGAGCTGACCTCTTGCTGAATATACTTCTAAATTCGGCTGAATCGTCAAGGATTCAATATTATCGTTTTCAAGTTCCTGCTGGAACTCGTTGAACGAAATCTGGGTTGTGTCATCCGTATCCGCCTGAAAAACACTGACGATACCAATGATTACCAGAAAAATCAGTAAATAAAATATCGTATTACGAAATATCCGGTTCATCCTGAACCTCCTTCCACATCAAATACACTTTTTTCATAGTACCATAACCCATGTTTTATGCACAACGAATTTACTTTTGGTAAACTTCCGGTTTTAATACTCCGATGTAGGGCAGATTCCGGTAGCGTTCAATGTAATCGAGACCGTATCCGACAACGAATTTATCCGGTACGACAAAACCGGCCAGATCCGGGTAGATATCAACTTGCCGCCCGTCCGGCTTATCGAGAAGCGTCACAATCTTGACTGACTTTGCTTTCCGGTATCGGAAAAGGTCCGTTAAGTATTTCAGCGTATTCCCGCTGTCGATAATATCTTCTACAATAATAACGTCCCGGCCTTCAATGGAAGTGTTCAGGTCTTTTTCGATTTTCACTTCCCCGGACGTCACGAAACCGTGGCCGTAGCTTGATACATCCATTACGTCATATTCAAGGTGGGCATCAATCTTTTTCATCAGATCTCCCATAAAAGGCAGGGAGCCTTTTAATATTCCGACTACGAGTGGAAAGCGCTCAGCATACTCATCGGTAAGCTGGGCACCGAGATCAGCAATTTTTTTCTGAAGCTCTTCCTCCGAAATAAGTACTTCCAGAATGTCGTCTCTCATATTTGTCTGATTCCTCCTAGTGATATCACCGGTTTTCATGCTTTTTTATGTAAGCAAGCTGGACCGTTTGTTTGTTTGTTTGACCGAAGTCCGTAGTTCCTTCTGCTTTATAAAGAAAAGGAACCCATAATATTGTACCATGTCTGTTTGTAATAATGGGCCATCGTTCCCGTTCTTTTGCCGGAATTTTTTCATCAATGAAGATTTTTTTCAGCTTTTTGGTTCCGGCTGATGTCCGAATCCGGTCCCCTGGTTTACGCGGACGTACAATAAGCGGCAGCTCCTCTGTGGAAACAGCGATAGAGGTGGAAACATCTGCGTCCGCCGGTGCTCCGGGACCAGCAAAAAGCACCCCCCATGGAAGGTCTGTCCGGGATGGTATATCTGCTTCCCGGGCTGTCCACGGCTCTTCTGATTCAGGAGATCCCTTCTGCAGAAACACCGTTTCGTACGCTGTTTCTGCATGAATATCATGTGCGGTAAACGTGGCATGAGGCCTTTTTTCCGACATGAAAAGATCCTGTACAGCCTGGACGTGCGAACGTGTCCACAGCGCATCCGGCCGAAGATATGTCAATAGTAGATGAACCGCTCTTTTTTGTAAAGCAGCAGGCACAGCTGCGAATAGTTTCTTTTGAATCAAAACAGCTCCACCGGTTTTTTCGAGGATAGCGGAAGCAAGTGCCGTTTCTGCCTGCTCATTCAAATAGCTTTCTTCCTCCGCCCGTATTTCCGCCTGCCACTGGGCCGCTTCGTGAAGCCGGGGATTTTCCTTTTTCAGCACCGGAACGATTTCGTGCCGGATCCGGCTGCGCATATAATTCCTGCTCCTGTTGGAAACATCCACTCTGTATGGAATCCGGTGTTCTGCACAGTAGGCTTCAATAGCGTCTTTCGTTACTCCAAGCATCGGCCGGATCACTTCTCCGGTGCCAAGCGGACGCCTTACCGGAATTCCCTTCATTCCCTGTATGCTTCCGCGGGTAAAACGCATAAGCATTGTTTCAATCTGATCATCCCCGTGATGGGCAGTTGCCGTTTTACAGGAACCGGTTTCCTCCATTACTTCCCGGAACAGCCGGTACCGCTCTGTCCGGGCTGTCTGCTGCAGCCCCGTCCCGGATTCTTTCATTATATCTTTAACGTTTACACGCCGCAGGAAAAAAGGAAGGTCCAGTGCTTCTGCTGTTTTTCTTACCAGCTCTGCCTCTTCTTCCGCTTCCTCACGCAGCAGATGGTGAACGTGAAGCACCGAAAGTTCTATTGACTGCCGGCTCAAATAGTGAAGCATCGCCATGCTGTCCGGCCCTCCGGAAACGGCCGCCACAAGTTTTTCTCCTTTTTTAAAAAGATCATGACGGGCAGTAAACTGATCAATTTCCTGTTTCATAGCGGTTGCCTATCCCTTTTCCGAATGAAAACAAGGAGAGAGCGAGAACCATTCCGGCAGCAATCGCTCCAGCCTGAAGCATCGTCTGCACCCCGTTTTCCAATCCGGTAATATATTCCCCTTCCACAAATGCAAGCATCGTAAAATAAGCAAGACTTCCCGGTACGAGAGGAAGGATACCCGGAATGGAAATCGTCGTTGCCGGGATATGCAGCTTTTTTGCAAGAAAGTGGGCCATAGCCGCGGCAGTAAATGAAGCGATGACCGTCGCCACAACGTTTGTGATGCCCATCTGAAGACTCATCTGCAGCGCAAACCAGGTCCACCCCCCTACTGCTCCTCCGATTAACAGCACCCGCTTCGGCACACTGAAAATAACACCGAAGCCGAGAATAGCAAAAAAAGTAATAACAACTTCCAGCAGAAGATCCATCAGCGTCCTCCTTAGTAAAAATAGTATACAACGGTCTGTTATTTAATTAATGGCACCCGCTGCAGAAATTTTCTCTTCCCCTTCTGATAAAGAGGACTTTCCTTTCCAAATCGCTTCTACAGGAAAATAGAAATAGAAAGTGCCACTCCACTTGCGATGGAGAGAGACGTAAGCAGTGCCTCCACCCCCCGGCTCATCCCGGCAAGCAGATCTCCGGAAAGCAGATCCCGTACAGCGTTCGTCAGAGGAACACCCGGCACGAGCGGCATGAGGGAACCGATAATAATCTGGTCAATGTTGTTGCCCAGTCCGAGCATAACAAAGGCAATCGCGGAGGCACTTCCGATAAAAGCCGCTGCAAGCTCTGACGCAAAACGGACTTTTAAATATCCTTCGATTTCCACCAGGGCGAAACTGGCGATAAATGCGGCAAAAAAGGCTGGAATCAGGTCGAACAGTCCGCCGCCGAATAGGTAGGAAAAGCCGGAACCCGCTACCCCTGCTGCGATGTGAATAACCCAGATCGGGTACTGGATTTTTGCTTCGTATATTTCTTCCAGGCGGCGTTCCGCCTCCTGTACAGTCAGCATGCCGCTCGTAAATTCCCTGGACACTTGATTGACTTCCGTCACTTTGTTCAAATCCTGCATCCGGTCATCAACCCGGACCATCTGCATCAGATCCCCCCGGCCTTTTCTTTCTTCAAAAGAAAGAAAAATCCCGGTAGTTGTTGTGAAACAATGAACATTCGTAAACCCGGCGGCGCGGGCCATCCGTTCGAGCGTTTCTTCCACCCGGTAGGTCTCTGCCCCGTATGTAAGCATTATTTCTCCCGCCCGCAGGCAGACGTCCATAACTTTATCCGCTTTTGCTCCCATCCGGTTTTCTCCTTTCTTCTGCCTTCTGACCATAAGAAAAGATGTGCCTCCCTGACAGAAAGGGCTGGTCACATCTTTTGCCGGTACTGCTTTTTATGCTTTCCTATTGCTTTATTTTCGTCTGCCTTCTGTTTTTTTGTTCAGTGCGTTCAGCCGTTCTTCACTGTCCTGAAGAAACTGCTTCATTTTATTCTCAAACGAGCCGGGACTTTCCTGTTTCCTGCCCGCCTGCCTCGTTTTTTCCTCTCCATTGTGTGCTTTCCGGATCGACAGTGCAATCTTTCCGTCTTCCTGGATTTGAAGCACTTTCACCGTTACTTCATCTCCTGTACTGACGTGGTCTCCCACCTGCTTTACATAACCCTCTGCGATTTCACTGATGTGTACCAGACCGGTTTTATTTTCCGAAAGCTCTACGAAAGCTCCGAATTTTGTGATACCCGTTACCTTTCCCTGGCAGATGTTTCCCACTTCAATGGCCATGTCAGCTGACGTTCCTCCTTCAGTATTATATCGGAATAGCAGCCCATCCGAAAGCGGATTATACAGCCGCTATTCTTCCACTTCCTGGCTGCGTGGCAGCTGGAAAAGTGTTTCGCCGGGCTTTGACATAAAGAAATCCCGTCTGGCAAGCTCTGCAATGTAATCCGGGTCATGGAGGGCCTCCACCTTTTCTTCCAGCGACTCTTCCTCATCTTTCATATCGGCCAGCTGCAGCTCCAGCTGGGAGTTTTCCTGCTGCTGATCCTGAATCGCACTATGCTGCTGGAACAGCGTTATAACTGCAAAAATAATAAAAGCTCCCAGGAACCCTCCGAAAACACTGAGTCTTCGTTTAACGCCTTTCATACGGCGTTCGCGTTCTTCCTTCTGGCGTTCCTGGTGCTCAATATATTCTGAAGTCAATCTGCGTACCTGCGGACTTCGCTTTTCCTTCATAGGCCGGCCCTCCTTCTCCCTTTTCTCCTATCATATGACAGGAAGCGTTCGGGTACAAGGGGGAAAAGCTTGTTTTATCAGCTTTCCGGGCGTTCTTCCGAAATAATTTCGTAAAAGGATGCTGCTTCTGCTTTTTTTGCACTGTCGTCGGTGCGTTCCACTTTTACTTTGACCGTTTTCTGACCGTAGCGGATCGTCAGCTCGTCCCCCGGATTCACATCCGTGCCGGCTTTCGCTTTATTTCCATTCACTTCCACTCTTCCCTGGTCTGCTACTTCCTTCGCCATCGTCCGGCGTTTAATGAGACGGGACACTTTTAAAAATTTATCGAGCCTCATGCTCTCACCTTCTTTCTTCTGATTTTGCTTCTTCCCATAATACGTCCAGATCTTCCAGTGATTCTTTGTGGATATCCCTGTTTTCTTCCTGCAGGCGTTCTTCGATATAACGGAAGCGCCGGGCGAACTTCCGGTTTGTCTGCTGAAGTGCATCTTCGGGGTCAATTTTGTGGAAGCGGGCAGCGTTAACGATAGCAAACAATACATCTCCCAGTTCTTCTCCAGAAGCCTCCTTATTGCCTGCTGCCAGTTCTTCTTTCCATTCAGCGATTTCCTCTTCTACTTTACCCCATATCGGTGCTTCTTCATCCCAGTCAAAACCGGTTCGGGCTGCTTTTTTTTGAAGTTTGGCCGCACGAAGCAGTCCGGGAAGGGCCGCAGGAATACCGTCAAGCGCTGACTCCCGTGCACTGCCCTGCTTTTCTTCCTTCTTAATTTCTTCCCAGTTCCGAAGTACCTCTTCGGCATCTTCTGCTTTGGTTTCACCAAAAACGTGCGGATGGCGCCGAATCATTTTTTCTGTTACGTGTTCAATCACGTCCGAAGCATCAAAATAACCTTCATCTTCACCTATCTGCGCGTGAAGCATTACCTGAAGAAGCACGTCTCCGAGTTCTTCCACTATGTGGTCGTCGTCTTTTTCGTCGATCGCTTCAAGCAGCTCGTACACTTCCTCCACGGCGTACCGCTTCAGCGATTCATGGGTCTGTTTTTTATCCCACGGGCATCCGTCCGGTCCGCGCAGCGTGCGGATAACTGTACGCAGTGTAGAGAATTCCCGGTACAGCATTCGTTCCTCTGTCACAGGCGGAACGTAAAAAGCCGTGAGGTTGCTGACTCCACTCATCCGGTCCGCTTCAAACAACGGAACGGTCAGGAGCGACTCCTCCTTCGTACCGGCAGCTGTAACGACAGTGATCGGATAATCATCCGGATAACGCTCCATCAGCGCAATTTTCACTTCGGAAGCACTCCGCTCGTCAAATACCTGACTGATGATGATGTGCTGGGTCATTACGAGTTCCTCCGGTCGGAGAGCCGTACCGTCCACCAGCTGAAATCCGTCGTTCGGATCGATTTCCAAAGCAGTAAACATCGGATCAAGAAAGCTCTGGCCGCCTTCGATGGTTACCGGTACTGCCGGCTGATTAAGAAGAAGCTGCACTGTCATTTCCGCGACAAGTGGATGTCCGGGTACGGCATAGATGATCGTGCCGTGCTGCTCTGCTTCGTGCATCAGCGCTTCAGCGATCGCCGGGTAGACTTCGTCGAATGACGACGTTTTTTCATACAGGCTGTCGAAGCTCTGAAACTTTACGCCTTCTGCTTCCAGTTCGGGTACGAGCGGATGATCCTTTGTACGGATCCACACGTTTTGCTGCTCAAGCAGCAGTTTGTACATTCCGAGCGGAAGCTGGTCGAGACCGCCGGCCCCGAGGCCGACAATTCGTATATGTGATTCCTGCATTCTTTTTTTCCTCCTTGAATTACCGGCGGTGCGGCAGAAGTTTATGAAGCTTCGGAAGCTCTTCCCATTCTTCTTTTGAAAATAAAGACATTCTCCATATAACGATGATGAACAATACTGCTCCGAAAGCGGCGGCGGAAAGCGAAATCCCTGCAGAAACTGCCCGGCTGTCCGGAAGCAGCACGCCCATCTCCTGGAACAGAAGAACGCCCGGCACCATCACGGCAGCCGCAGCGGCGGGTTTTATTGTCACCGGAAACGGAAGAAATGAAAATCCTCCCCTTTTTTTCAGGCAGTAGAGTGCGCCGGCTACTGCTGTTCCAGTTCCAATAAAAGAAGCCGCAGCAGCTCCGGAAGTTCCAAATTCCGGAATTAAAAGCACGTTCATAACAATTTTGATCCCGGCGGCTCCGGCAAGAATAAGGGCTGCCTCTCCATCTTTTCCAATAGCGTGCAGAAGCGCTGCCGCTGTCATAAACAAGCTGCCGAACAGCACAGCAGGAGCAGCAAGCTGCAGTACAGCAGTACCTTCCGTATCAGTAAACATCGCCGCATTAACTTCCGGCATAACGGCCGCCATTCCGGCAGCTGCCGCTCCTCCGAAAACAAAACAGATTTTAAGGGCTTTGGCAGCTTCCTCCGACGCCTCTCTTATCCGTCCGGCATTCCAGTACTTTGTGACGGACGGAAGCGCAGCGTAGGAAAAAACGGTCGTAACGACCGCTCCAAACTGAATCAGCGGCCAGCTCCGGTCGTAGATACCTTTTAACACCGCCGAATCCGCCCCCTCATTCAGCAGCTGAACGATGGTGAAAGCATCCACTACCTGAAAAAGGACGAGGATCATGGCACTCGCTGAAACGAACAACCCCTGTTTCAGAAGTTTCCCGAGCAGGGAGAGCCAGTTCTGCGGGAGCCGGAAATCCATTTTCCACCATCCGTCATAACGCCTTACATAGAAGTAGAGCACCGTCAAGCCGGCTGCACCACCGGCAAGCGCGCCAATACCTGCTGATATTCCCGCTTCATACACCCCGGCTGCCTGCATGGCCGCCCAGGCTGTAATCAAAATGGCCGCAACTCGAACAAATTGTTCTGTCACCTGTGAAACGGCCGTCGGCAGTGTTTCATGCTTTCCTTGATAATATCCTCTCGCCAGGGCAAAAAACGGTACGAGAAAGAACGGTGCGCCCATCCAGCGGAGTGCTGCCGTCAGCTCCGGATCTCCCATCCAGCGGGCGGTCAGCGGTGCGGAAACTGTCACGGCCGTGCCGAGAACGAAAAACAGGAGAACAAGACTGATCATATAGAAGGACAGGTGCCGGCGGAGCGGCTCCTTCCCCTTATGCTCCACGACTGCTTTCGCAATTACCAGCGGGAAGCCGTACGTACCGAGTACAAGTGCCGCCCCGTAGAGCGGATACACCTGCTGATATACGTAAAAGCCTGTATCGCCGGTAATGTTCTGATAAGGAATTTTATATAAAGCGCTCATTCCTTTCGCTGCCAGTGCCGCCATTGACAGATAAGCGGCGGCCTGGAACCACGACGTGCGTTCTCCCATGACTTTACGTCCTTTCCAGCCTGTTCGGCTTCTCTTTCATCCGTCAGGCGTTCACTCTGGAATCTTTCCGGACCTCGGACAGCCTGGAGAGTATTTCTCTGAGAAGGTAGAGATACTCTCCGTCGCTGAGCGACTTTGTTTTAATGTGAATCGCTATTTTACTGCCTTCCATGGAAAGAGACATTTTGGAGGAAAGCTTGTTTACGAGTGTAAACAGTTTCGACCCGTCAATATTGTCCGTCATCTCTCCGCTGATAACCGCCCGGCATTCCCGGTTTTTCTCCGAAATGGATTCGATTTGATGCTCCACAGCATACTGCTTGATTTTAGCTGCAGAAAACAAATAATCCACTTCCTCCGGGTAGTCTCCGAAGCGGTCGATCATTTCGTCCTGCAGATCGCTGATATCCTTCAGGGAACTGATTTCTTTAAATTGTTTATACATATCGATTTTTTGTCTGGAATCCGGGATGTAGCTTTCCGGAATATAGGCATCCACCTTCACATCAAGTTCGATTTCCGGCGGTGCTTCCGGCTTCGGTGCTTTGCCGGCTTTCTGATCCATTTCTTCCTTGCGCTCGTCGATTGCTTCCTTGAGCATCTGGGAATAAAGATCGAACCCGACCGAAGCAATAAATCCGTGCTGTTCGGCTCCGAGCAGATTCCCTGCTCCACGGATGGAAAGGTCCCGCATCGCAATTTTAAATCCGGACCCGAGTTCGGTAAATTCCTTAATGGCCTGAAGCCTCTGTTCCGCCACTTCCGTCAGCACTTTGTCCCGCTGATGCGTGAAATAGGCGTAGGCAATCCGGTTGGAGCGGCCAACTCTTCCGCGCAGCTGATAAAGCTGGGAAAGACCCATACGATCCGCATTGTGAATAAGGAGGGTATTCACGTTTGGAATATCCACCCCGGTTTCGATGATCGTCGTTGTTACGAGTACATCCGCTTCCCCTTCAAGAAAATCAATCATTACCGACTCCAGCTCGGTTTCGGTCATTCGGCCATGGGCAAAACGCACCGCAGCATCGGGGACGAGCATCTGTATTTTTTCTGCCATCGATTCAATATCTTCCACACGATTGTATAAATAGTAGACCTGGCCACCCCGGGCAAGCTCTCTTTCAATGGCTTCCCTCGTCAGCGCCTCATTGTATTCCACAACATACGTCTGAACAGGAAAACGGTTTTCGGGAGGCGTTTCAATAACTGACAAGTCCCGTACACCGAGCATTGACATGTGGAGAGTACGCGGAATAGGTGTTGCTGTCAGCGTCAGCACGTCCACATTTGCTTTCAGCTGCTTGATTTTTTCTTTATGAGTCACCCCGAAGCGCTGTTCTTCATCCACGATGAGCAGGCCGAGTTCCTTGAATTTTACGTCTTTGGAAAGCAGCCGGTGCGTCCCGACAACGATGTCGATGCTCCCCTTTTGAAGAGATTCTGCAGCTTCTTTCACTTGTTTGCGGGACCGGAAGCGGCTGAGCAGAGCTGTATTGACCGGAAAGTCCTGGAACCGCTCGCGGATCGTTTCATAATGCTGCTGGGCAAGGATCGTCGTCGGCACGAGAATGGCCACCTGTTTGTTGTCCATCAGTGCTTTGAATGCTGCACGGAGGGCGACTTCCGTTTTGCCGTAGCCTACATCTCCGCAGAGCAGCCGGTCCATCGGGCGTTCTTTTTCCATATCCACTTTAATTTCTTCAATAGCCTGAAGCTGATCCGGTGTTTCCGGATAAGGAAAGGCTGCTTCAAATTCCTGCTGTTCCGGCCCGTCCGGAGAAAAGGCAAACCCTTTCGTCTGTTCCCGTTCGGCATAAAGCTTAATAAGATCATCAGCAATATCCTGCACCGAAGAACGGACTTTCCGCTTAACTTTTTTCCATTCGCTTCCGCCGAGAGCGTAAAGTTTCGGCTCCTTTTCCTCTGAGCCGATATATTTTTGTACCTGGTCAATCTGCTCCACAGGGACGTAAAGCTTGTCATTTCCCGCGTAGGAAATATGCATGTAATCTTTATGAATGTCGCCGACTTCAAGCGTTTCAATGCCGAGATATTTTCCTATTCCGTGGTTGATATGGACGACCCAGTCGCCGACCTTCAGTTCAGAATAGCTTTTGATTCGTTCGGCATTGGAAAGCTTCTGGTTACGCTTTGGTTTTTTCGGTGCTTTTTTCGTAAACACTTCTTCTTCCGTAATAACAATCTGCTTATGAAAGGGCAGTTCGAATCCGTTCTGGAGAGGTGCTGTAATAATCTGTGCCTGGCCGTTGACTGGCAGAGTTTCCGGAGCTACAACCGCTGCTTCCATTCCATAGTCCTGAAGCACCCGCTGCAGACGCTCTGCCCGGTCCCCGTCCTCACACGTGAAAGTAACTGCATAGCCGGATTCCTTCCACCGGGCAAGCTCTGTTTTTAACAGGTTCAGCTGGCCGTGGAACTGCTGCATGGATTTCGTCTGCAGGTTGACGGTGCTGCTCAGGGAAGCTCCCGGTATCTGCTTGGAAAACAAACTGAAATACACTTTTCTGACTTTCGCATCCATCACTTCCGACCAGGACATCGACAGTTTCAGCTCTCTCGTAATCGATCCCTGGGAAAGCATCGTCGTGTACCAGTCTGCTTCCTCCCGGTCGAGGGATTCCACCGCGTCAATGACCCGGCTCGGCTCATCGATAACAACCGCTGCGCCTTCCGGCAGATAGTCGAGTATCGTCCACGTTTTGTCGTAAAAAATGGACATGTATTTATACATGGAATCAAACGGTGTTCTTTCCCGGAGCTTCTCAATTTCTTCCCCGACGTAGGCAGTCATTTTTTCTTTTACAGCCTGGTCCCGTGACAAAGAGAGGCTCTTCTGAAGTTTGTCATTAAGCGTTTCTGCTGCTCTTCCGTAATCATCTTCATGAAGCAGAATTTCCCGGGCCGGACCAATATGGATTTTCTCCAGTTTCTCTACAGAGCGCTGGGATCCTACATCAAAGAAACGGAGCGAATCGATTTCAGTATCAAAAAGCTCCATTCTTACAGGGTAGGCCTCAGTCAGCGGGTAAAGATCAATGATTCCTCCGCGCACGCTGAATTCTCCCGGAGCGCCGACCATTTCCTGCCGTTGAAACCCGAGAGAAGTGAGCTGCTTTAAAAACTCGTCCATATCGATATCTGCACCGGTTTCCAGTGTAATCTGGCTTTCCTGCCATCTGGATGGCGGAGGAAGCAGGCGCCTTATCCCCGCAGCAGGCGTAATGATGATACCTTTATGCCCGCCGGCCCAGTGGTTGAGAGCTTCCAGGCGCTGTCCGCGGAGTTCCGGGCTTGCGACTGCGACTTCCGCAGAAATAAGCTCGTTAACAGGATAGAGAAAGACTTCTTCCTCTCCTACGAGCGTCGTTAAATCATCGTACAGCTTCTGAGCCTGAAGCAGATTATGGGCTACAACAAGCTGAGACTCCCCGCTCTGTCTGTACATAGAAGCCAGAAGCAGAGTACGGGCGGAGCCTGCCACTCCGGTTACCAGCTGATCCCCGGAACCTGAAACCGCCGTCTGGATATCTTCGGATGTATTTAATCGTTCGAGCAGACCTTTCAACACGTTCGCCACCTTTATATTCGTATTTATTCAAATTATTTCCGCCTCACGACGGCTTCAAGAGGGTCAGTCAACGCCCACTTTCGTGTGAACTGCTGACCCACCCTCTCGAATATCACAGCGGTAAAAGAGCCGGCAGCTCCTTTACCGCTTAATTAAATTTGTTCATCACCTGCAGAAAAGGTTCTTCTTTCCAGCAGTCAACGGCTTCTGCTGCCTGTTCTGCTGCCTCGTCCATTTTTTTCTGATCATCCGGCGAAAACCGTCCGAGCACGTAGTCCGGGACAGCCTGCCCCGGATCCGGACGGCCGATACCGACCCGGATCCGGTTAAACTGATCGGTTCCAAGGTGCTGAATGATCGATTTGATACCGTTGTGCCCTCCATGGCTGCCTTTCTGACGAAGTCGTATTTTCCCCGGCGGAAGGTCGAGGTCGTCATAAATAACGACGAGATCCTCCACGCTGATCTGAAAATACTTCATCAGTTGACCGACTGATTCCCCCGATAAATTCATGTATGTGAGCGGCTTCAGCACAAAAATCTTTTCCGTGCCGTTTCTTTCTACTCCGTAAATGCCTTTAAACTTCTGTTCGGAAAGGTCGATCATCCACTTCTGCTGCACTCTGTCTATCACGTCAAACCCGATGTTGTGCCGGGTACGTTCATATTTCTTTCCCGGGTTTCCCAGGCCGACCACCAGCTTCATTTTTTCCGCTCCCTCGTGCTCGTTCTTCCGGCGCCGGAACAGCTTATTCAGCATGCCTCTGTTCCTCCCTGTGCCGTTTTTTGCGTAAGCGTAAAACCCCACTACGGACGTAGTGGGGATCCACGGGCAGGATATACCTGCTTCCAGCCGGAAGCAGGGCTGTGTTAAAGTACCTGCGTTATTCTTTGTCCTGTTCCTCGTCTCCGCTTTCTTCCTCTGCGCCTACAAGTTCAGGCTCTTCTTCTTCAGATGGTTCTTCTTCTTCCGGCTCTTCGTCCGGTGGTGTTACAGAAACAACGACTTCTTCCGGTTCGTTGTTGAACGCGTAGTTGTCGCCTGCTTTCAGATCTTTAACAAGCAGGGCATCGTTAACGTCCAGCTCTTCTACGTTTACTTCGATCTGGTCCGGAAGCTCCTGTGGAAGGGCACGTACAGAAAGCTCATATACTGCCTGCTGAAGCACGCCGCCTTCTTTAACGCCTTTGGACTCACCAACAACAGATACAGGTACATCGGCATCCATTTCCACGTTCATATCTGCTGCGTAGAAGTCTACGTGAATTACTTTGTTTTTGATCGTATCAAACTGCAGGTCATAAATCATGACATCAGTCTTTGTACCGTCGATATCCAGCTTGAATACACCGGTCTTTCCTTCGGCACGCATCGTCTTAATAAAGTCTACTTCTTCCACCGCGATCGCGCGGCTTCCGAATTTTTTACCATAAACAACAGCCGGGATGTTACCCTGCTGACGAATTTTTGATATCCGGGAACCTCGAAGGTCCTCTCGAACAGCTGCTTTCAACACTGTAGCCATAGCTAAAATCACCTCATAATTTATTTCAGATCCTAAATGCATCTTCCCTGAGTATAATCCATTTAAACTACTTTTTCAAAGTTTCCTTTAAAAAAAGTCCCAATTAATCAAACAGCCGGCTCACGGAGCGCTGCTCGTGCACATGTACAATCGCCTTTGCGATCAGTGGCGCAACAGAAAGCTGCTTAATTTTGGATATTTTCTTTTCTTCCGGAAGTGGAATAGAGTTGGTTACTACGAGTTCCTCAATCTGTGAGTTCTGGATCCGGTCGATAGCCGGTCCGGAAAGTACAGGATGGGTGCTGCAGGCATAGACAGCTTTTGCTCCATTTTCAATCATCGCGTTGGCGGCAAGCGTCATCGTACCGGCTGTATCGATAATGTCATCAATAATGATAGCTGTTTTACCTTCAATATTACCAACGATATTCATTACTTCTGACATGTTCGGCTTAGGACGGCGCTTGTCGATTATCGCAATCGGCGCTTTCAGACGGTCAGCCATTTTCCGGGCTCGTACTACACCGCCGTGGTCGGGGGAGACAATGACTACGTCCTCGAAATTTTTCTGCTCAAAGTAGTTGGCAAGAATCGGCACCCCTACAAGCTGATCCACCGGAATGTCAAAGAATCCCTGAATCTGCGTCGCGTGAAGATCCAGCGTAATGATACGCGTCGCACCGGCCGTTTCGAGAAGATTCGCTACGAGCTTCGCTGTGATAGGCTCCCGGGAACGGGCTTTTCTGTCCTGGCGGGCGTACCCGTAATACGGCAGTACAACGTTGATCGTTTTTGCCGAGGCACGCTTCAATGCATCAATCATAATCAAAAGCTCCATAATATGCTCATTGGCCGGGGAGGAGGTCGACTGGACTACATAAATATCACAGCCGCGGATACTTTCCTCGATATTAATCTGAATTTCTCCGTCGCTGAAACGCTGCACCGAACTCTTGCCCATCGGCACTCCAATTTTTTTTGTTATTTCGTCTGCTAAATCCGGGTTGGAGCTTAAAGTAAATACTTTCAAATTGCTGTCTGTATATTCAGCCATGCGAATGCCCTCCAGTATAATTGAGAAATCGTAGTTTTTAAAACATCCTGTAAGCTGATAAAACGGGAAATTCCACTTCCATGTTAGATACTTCCCTGCTTTACAGGCAGCCTCAGGCTTTTATCAGAGCTTATTTTTTAATATAGCCTTCTTTGTTTGTCTGGCGCTCCCTGGCAATCGCGAGAGAGTCGCCGGGCACATCTTCTGTAATCGTGGAACCGGCTGCCACGTAAGAACCGGACCCGACGGTCACAGGGGCGATCAGATTGGAATTACACCCGATAAATGCTCCATCTTCGACTTTCGTTAAATGTTTGTTTTTACCGTCGTAATTAACAGTAATCGATCCGCATCCGATATTGACGCTGCTGCCGATCTCCGCATCTCCGAGATAGCTCAGATGGGAAGCTTTGCTTCCTCGTCCCATCTTCATTTTCTTCAGCTCGACAAAATTGCCGACTTTAACGTCGTCATCCAGCACCGTTTCCGGCCGGAGATGGGTATACGGCCCGATATTCACCCGGCTTCCGATGTCACTCTGATGGACAACGGACTGCTTAATAACAGTGTGGTCGGCGATGCGGCTGTTTTTAATTTCACTGTGCGGACCGATGACGCACCCTGTTCCGATCGCGACTTCACCTTCCAGAACTGTGCCGGGGTGAAGCACTGTATCCCGGCCGATCGTTACGTCGGCACCGATGTAAGTTTGAAGCGGATCGACAATTGTTACACCTTCCCGCATCCAGTGCTCGTTCGTACGCTTTTTCATCCACTTTTCTGCTTCGCTCAAAGCAACCCGGTCGTTCACTCCCATTGTTTCATAAAAATCGGAGCTCTGATAGGCAAAAACGGCTTCTCCCTGCTCCTGAAGAATTTCAATAACATCCGGCAGATAATATTCTCCCTGGGAATTATCATTGCCTACCTGCTTCAGCGTTTCGAAAAGCGCCTTGTTATCGAAGCAGTAGGTGCCGGTGTTAATTTCCTGTACTTTTTTTTCTTTCTCGGAAGCATCTTTCTGCTCCACGATTTTTACGACCTTGCCTGCTTCATCTCTGAGAACACGTCCGTATCCGGCCGGATTGTCAGCATGGGCAGTGAGAATTGTGGCTTTTGCGTTCTGATCCTCATGAAATTCAAACACTTTTTTCATCGTTTCTCCTGTAAGCAGCGGGGTATCTCCGCACACTACGAGCGTCGTTCCGTTCCGGTCGAGAAGCTGTTCTTCCGCCTGCATGACAGCATGACCGGTACCTAACTGCTCTTCCTGGAGAGCGTACCCGATGCTGTCACCGAGCTGTTCTTTCACTGTTTCTGCTCCATGCCCGACGATCGTGACGATTTTTCCCACGCGGCATGGCTCCAGCTGATCAACGACATGCTGGACCATTGGTTTTCCTGCAACAGGATGCAGAACCTTATATAAATTTGACTTCATACGGGTGCCCTTGCCGGCAGCAAGAACGACTGCAAATCGATTTGTCATGTATTATACCCTCCACGGCCTCATTTTCCATTATGAATATATCTTATATCCTCCTTGATTTCAAGGGAACGGAGAAGAGGTGCCGGAAATAAGCTGAATCCTTTTCATGAATTACCTGCCGGTGTTCGGATACTCCGCAGCTCATAGAAACAGAAGATGGGCTGCAACGAAGATGGATGGATCCATTGCATTATTCAGATATCATTATAAAATAGCTGAAGAAACCGGAACGGATATTATAGATGATTATTTAGATAGAAATAATGCTTCCAAATCAGGGACTTATGAAGTTGAGGTCACTTATGATGTCTTATTTAAATTATATGGGAAAAGAATTAGTACCTTTCTAAGATCAGGATCTGTTGACGAAGTAATGTCTAGAGGGAGAAATTTACATGAATACTATATTCGCTTGAAAAATATTCTTAAAAAACAAAAAAGACGAGGCTTTCACTAAAAATCTGTCAAAAAAATATAGAGAATATAGGATTGTGGCGAAATACGATGAAATTACCAAATATCATGAAAAATATAAACTTATAAGTGAAGCCTATAAAGCAGTGATCGATCAAAATGGTAAGAAGTTTGCTAAATCATCCTATGCTTGGGCTAAGTCTCTGTTTACATATGAGGATAAAATTGCTTTTCATCATTTAGAGGAGAATGCTGAAATAGATCATCTTGCTACATTGCTATAAGTAAGCTAACTATCAATTTCATGCAAGTCCAACAGGAATTAATAATAGCATTGGAGATATGAAAATAGATGGTAAAAGTTAATATGGAGTTGTATTTGGTCCAAGTAATTATAGTTCGTCTATTCCTGTTCAGCTTATTTCTATTTCTTTAATGCAAATAGCGACATCTTTGCTACTTATTGAGCCAAACGTAGATCGGTTGATGAGAGTGATTGCACTGCAAAAATTTGTAGATTTAGCAAAAGGTAGTTTTGAAGACAAACAACCAGAGTTAGAATAACATGTATAAATAATTGTGTGGATACAAGATAGTAGGCATAAAAGCCAAGAGAGCTTTTTAACTTACTGTAACTTGTGTCTGATTTTTTGAGTAATATTAGTCACTATATTTTTATTATAATGTTACAGGTAATATAAATAAAAAGACTTAATCATACCTTTTCAAGAAATATATTAGGTACTTTAAAACTAAGCAAAGTATATAAACAATAAATAAAATCAGTAATAGGGTTTTTACTCCTGTTACTTAATGTTAAAGTTTAACCTACAAAAATTTAATAAAATTGTAGTTTTATTGTAATAATGGGATTTTAAGTAGGTTGTGATTATATTCTTTTTAAATGTCGTTCGGAAACTAGAAGGGGCTTATATTGAAGTAGGGCGAATTAATTGTTCATACAAAGGTGTATGTATGGTAAAAAATTTAGGAGGATGTATTGATGAAAATAAAAACAATTGTTTCTATGGCTTTGATTTTTATACTTATTTTCAGCTTAACTTCACCTGCAAGCGCAAGTGCAAGTGGAAACGAAGCTTATGATCAAGATGAAATCGCATTAAATGAAGAAGAACAGGCTAGTATTAATGAATTGGAGTCTCAAGGCGTTGATACAGATTTAGTAACGAAAGTTCTTGAGGTATCACACTACATCGAATATAAAGCAGACCAAGAAACACTCCAAGTTAATTTAAATGATGAAGAGCTCATGAATGAATATGGGTTTTCAGAGTCTCAAGTTGATAACTTCGATGAGGTACTCGCAGGTACATACCAAACTTCAGATGACCAGAACATAGACGAATCACCGGCTTCACTTGATACAAATTCACAACAAGTAACAACTTCTTCAAGTGGCACCAGAGCAGGTTATTTATCGTACCAACAGCTTACAGCGGGAACTTTCGCTGTTTTAGGTTCTGCTGCGTCAGTAGGACCGGCAGCATTACAAGCTGCTTGGGTTAGTGTTTCATCAGCTCTAGGTGGACCATTGGGGACTGTAGCTGGAATAAGTACAGCAGTTTTAGGAACAATGTTCTTTGCAGACCTGGCTTTGAAGATTACCGGGGCTATCCAGCAGCGTAGCGGAGTAGCATTCTATTTAGACTGGGGTATACCACCAGTGAGTACAGCTATTGAATAATTAAATAAATATTTTAACTCTTGGATTAAGAGACAATATATTTTGTTTATCACCCCTAACATACTATTAGATGTAGGGGTGATTTTTTCTAGTTTTTGTTTCTCCAAGTAGGAATGAAGAATTTAATATTAATTATTATCAAAACACCAGTTCCGATCACCAATGTGATTAGTGTATTTATACCTCTTTCAAAAGGCCACATGCTATATAGGAAAATTGAAAGTACAAGCAATAAATCAAGCAATATAATATTTTTCGATCCGGACTTTCGATTGAAATAATCTTTGGACCCTATTAATGTGAAAATCAATCCTGCTGCAAATAAAGCCCCCCACCATAATTGTGAATACCACTCTGGAAGTGTTCCCAAATCGTTTCCATCTGTGTAAGCTCCGATAAATCCTAAAGAACCAACTAACATAAAAATTCGTCCGAAAATGGAGCCCATTTGCATTCGTATATCTTTTCTAGTCTCCTGAAATTGGTTATTGAGATTATTTTGTTCTTTTATATAATCTTCGGGTGAAATAAGTTGTTTAACATCACAATCAAAAAGTGTGGCTAATTTAATAAGGTTATCTGTTGATGGCTCCGATAAATTGGTTTCCCATTTCGACACTGCTTGTCGACTAACTCCTAACTGATCAGCTACATATTCTTGAGATAATGATAAAGACTTTCTCTTTTGATGAATATTAGAACCTAATGACATGGAATGAGCTCCTTCTCTATATTTGATACTATAATCATACAAAAATCATCGGTTGCGTACTACCAACTAAAGCGCAACTATTGATTGCATTAGCATAATTTCAGTTTTTCACTTTCTGATTAGCATCTTCAAAGATAAGATATAAACCTATAAGTAATTAACAAATATTGCAAGAACTTTTCATAACTAAAATTTACTTAGATTTAAATTTGATCCTAAATCTTTTTTATCTGGATAATAAAATAGTCTATCAAGGAAAAAAAGCACTTTAAAATCTACTTCAGGTTTGTCTGAAGTTTGTTGACTTAGTCCGTGTAAGCAAACATGAAAGATGAGTAACATATATTTTTCTGGAATTAAAAACATATAATAAACGCATTTTTTTGCTTACTCTATAAAGGCTGTTTTAATACTTGAAATTAATTCTGTATAGCGTTTCATCATTACGTTAATCCAGTTATTTTTTAATTAAAAATATTTTTAGACGGTATCAGGATAGCAAGTAAAAAAGCCAAGACCGCTTTTTAACTAGATGTAACCTGTCACTGCGGCATTAAACGGATCGATAACCACACCCTGTACGGCTGCTTGCGCCTGCCAGCTATAAGTTCCTGATCCGTTTGCCTTCGTCCATACCGCGCGAGTCGAAGATCAAGCCCATAAGCCCGCCAAAATCGGAAAAGCAGCCTGTCGCGGCTTCCGAAGGCGCATCGACCTACGTGAAACGAAAAGTCGAGGCCGAAAGCGCGTTCGGACAGATTAAGGGCAATCAGTCGTTCCGCCGCTTTCACCTCCACAGCCTCGAGAAGGTCGCTCTGGAGGTCGGGGCGGTTCGGGTTTCCGCTTTTTTTTGGCTAGTTCTCTTGTTATTCCTAAAAAAAGCGGCACCGGAAACATCCGGTGCCGCTTTTTTTTCGTTTCAGAAAGAGCTTTTGAGACAGCCCCTTCTTCTCCACTCCCCCGGCGAATGCAGGGGATCGTCTGCCTGTGCGTAAAAACATTATATATTTATGAATATCAGGAAGTGCCTGCTGCTTCTTCAACTATCTGCGGCACTTCTTCAGCACCTTCATAAGCTTTCAATACTGCTGTCTGAATCTTTTCTCTTGCACTCGAAGAAATCGGATGAGCTATGTCGCGGAACTCCCCGTCCGGAGTACGCTTACTTGGCATTGCTACGAACATTCCATTGTTCCCATCGATGACACGGATATCATGTACTACAAACTCCTCATCCATCGTAATAGATGCAATTGCACGCATCCGCCCCTCTGTGTTCACGCGTCTGAGCCGTACATCAGTCACTTCCATGTCTCCCACCACCTTTTCTCTAAAGTTTAAATCCTCTGTCCCTGCCTACTTCTGTACAGGACACGGAACTCCTTTTCTCATTGCAAAAAAACTGGCCGACAACTAATCTGCACCCCACGCAGATATTAACAAGCAATTTTTAGTATACCATATTTTAGGTAATTATAAAAAGCGTTTTTTAAGAGAAAAGCCGGATGAAATTAGTCTATTTCATCCGGCTTTCGTTAATATGCATCTGTCATGCCACCGTCTGCAAGAATGTGCTGACCGGTTACATACGTATTCAGAGGAGAAGCGAGAAAAGCGACGAGTGAGGCAAATTCATCAGGTCGGCCGTAGCGCCCGAGCGGTATGGCAGCCTCACTGGCTGCTTTGACTTCTTCTGCCGTTTTTCCCTGCTTTTCTGCTTTTTTCTTATCCATTTCTTCCACCCGGTCTGTGGCGATTCTGCCGGGACCGGCTGTGTTGATGAGAATGCGGTCTTCAGCAAGCTCCTTGGAAAGAGATTTTGTCATACCTAGAATCCCCATCCGGAACGTATTGCTCAGAACAAGATCATCAATCGGCTGCTTGATGGAAGAGGAAGTGACATTAACTATCCTTCCCCCGTTTTCTTTCATATAAGGCAGCGCACTGCGGATGGAAGTCACAAAGCTCCGAAGCGTTAAATAATACGCATCGTCCCAGTCGGTCAGCTCCATCTCCTGAAAACCACCAGCTTTCGGTCCTCCGGTATTGTTAATCAGAATATCAATTCTTTCTTCGTCCCCTGCCGCACTTTTGATCATTTCCTTGATGCTTTCGGGATCCTTCAGGTCCACAAGAAGCGGGCGGACTTTTTTTCCAGTCCGTTCATAAATTTTGTCCGCACGCGCATTCAGTGTTTCCTCGGTGCGTGCTGTAATGACAACTTCCGCGCCTTCTGCTGCAAGCAGCTCGGCGGCTGCAGCACCAAGACCCCTGCTCGAAGCAAGAACGACGGCCTTTTTTCCTTCAACCTGCAAATTCATGGATTATTCCTCCTTATTAGTTGGTGTTCCTGAAAAAGCAGCAGGGAACGATTCCGTGAGACCCAGGGAGGGGCGGCGGTTCTTTCAGATTGGAATTACCTGCGCCCATGCCCTCCGGAAACCTCCCTTAAAGCCAAAGACAATTTATCCTGCACTTTAACTATTTTGACCGCTTATGGCATTATCTTATCATCGAGTTTTGCTGCAGAGCCGCAGAAAGCAGTCTTTTAGCTCTGCAGCGAAAAAGCGGGGAACCACCTTTCAGAATAGTTCCCCACCAGAATGTTGATTAAGTCTTGATTTCAGAATAATGATTCTTCTTAACGTATAGCTTTCTCCTGCACTCTCCGGCGGAAGCTTGCCGTGGGGCTCGGCGTCAGCTGTTTGCCCTGCGGCCGTGTAGGATCTTCCGACTTCGCTCAATCCCACCGGCGTCCCCGCCGGACGTTCCGGAGGAAAAAACCTCTCCTGAATGGAAAAAAGGGCGGAATCAACACGTTTTTTAGAAGAGAAAACTTCTTTTTATTTTCCTGCTGAAGCTGCAGCAGGTGACTCCGGGGCGATGAAGGACGAGCAGAAGATCCATTTCTTCCGAGCAGTGGGAGGAAGAAATTAGCTGAAGCCGGCCCGCCCGGAAA
>PWLM01000182.1 GCA_003560495.1 Bacillus sp. (in: firmicutes)
ATCGGTACGTACTGCGGATCGAACCGTTCTTTTGCAAAGCAGATACCGTAGGAAGATTCACTGGAAGCAAGTACGGCTTTTTTTATACCAAGCCCGGCTGCTGCTTCCAATATGTTGTACGTTGAAAGTGTATTGTTTTCGAAAGTTACTTCATTGGGATGGGAGTATGCTACGGGAATGGCTGCAAGATGTACGACGGCATCCGCCCCCTGCAGCACCCCGTACACTTCTCCGAGATTGGTTAAATTCGTGATTACTGTATCACAGAGCGGTTCTTCCGGTTTTTTCACGTCCGCATTAACGACGTGCCACCCTTTATTAAGAAATTCTTTTATAACCCACGGTCCGAGCAGGCCTGCTCCTCCGGTTACAACGACTTTTTTCATTACTCTTCCTCCTCTGACGATTTGTTTCAGCTGTTGTCCTTCTGCTCTTTTTTAATCTCTTTTTTGGACCTGCGGAAAAAGTCACTAATAATTACTTTGGCAGCTCCCTGAAGCACAGTTTTATTAAGAGAAGCGACTTTTCCCCCGAGCTCTGCTTCGTACGTGTACATAAGCATTGTTGTTTCTTCGTTATGGCTGGAGAGCTTCATTTCCGCTTCCGCATCCACCGTTCCGGGACTGCCTTCTCCATATACAATCATCCGGCAGTAATGAGGAGGAGCTGTTTCATCCATAGTCAGAATAACGCTGTACTTTCCCCTGACACCAGCAATCCCTATTTCAAGTTCGGCCCGGTATTTGTGGTCCTCCAGCTGCACAAATTCTCTGCAGCCGGTAATACTTTCTTCCAGCAGTTCCGGATCAAACAGGCTTTCAAATACTTCCTCCCGCGGCCCCGGAAGCTTTATTTTTCCTTTTCCGTTCATAGGCTGCCTCCTTTTACCTATATAAGGGATATATTATCTACTTATTTGATACTTGTTGTTTCTAATATATTTTTGTACATACTCACTGCAGCTTTTCCATTACTGCCGGAGAATTCAATTTCCTAAGCCCAATTCGTCTTTCATTACTTTCTTTAAGAAAGTTTTATCTTAGAGAGAAAAATTCTTTTATCATTGTATTATATACTTTTCCTCCTTCACATTGCCAAAATACTAAAAGAAACGGAGCTGTCTGAATGACAAAGTTGACGATGCATCCCGTAACCGCCGAAAACTGGCGGCAGATAACAGTCCTCGCCCCAAAAGAAGACCAGGAACGATTTATTGAAAGCAATGCTGTGTCCATTCTTGAATCGATCTATGAACCAGAACATAACTGGCGCTGTTTCGGCCTTTATCAAGGAAAAGAAGTGGCCGGATTCGTCATGATCGGAGCGGAAAACAAAGAAGAAGGATGGATATGGCTGGACCGCTTTATGCTAGATAAAGATTTCCAGGGAAAAGGGCTCGGTAATGCCTTTTTGAAAACTGCTGTTGATTATATCCGCCGGAACTATAAGGTTAGAGAAATTATTTTAAGCGTTACAGGAGAAAACAACGCGGCTAAAATATTTTATAAAAAAAACGGTTTCCGTAATACAGGCCTGATTGATCCGGAGAATGGGGAAGAAATCTTTTCTCTTCATCTTTCCGGCTGAGGACTTCCGGATGAATCCGGTTATGATTGTCTTCATCCGGGAAAAAGACAGGCAAAGGGGGTTGTATGATGTTTATTATTTTTCTCATAGCAATCTTGACCGGCACATGGCTCCTCCTCCGTACTGGTGTTAAGCAGCTGTTTGGTATCCGGGAGATGGACTCCGGTTTTTTCGAAGAGGCAGTGACTCCTCTGCACCAGAAAATCCGCGTTATTCTCAGTGCCTGCTACTTGCTGCTTGTAGTTTTTTTTCTTTATACGATCTTCAATATTACGCTTCTTCCAATTGTTCTGATGGTTCTTGTTGTACTGATTATGGTGGACGGCGCTTCCCGTATTTATTTTGAGCTGAACCACAGCGCAGAACCGAAACGGGCGGCACTCACTGTTTTGGATACAATTGTTATTGTCAGCGCTCTTGTTTTCGGAATTACGCAGCTTTCCTGATTTTGACCCTGCCCCCCCTGTCTACTCCGGGGGTCAGGGCTCTTTTGTGTGCCGCTTTCTTTTCCCTCAGGGACAAGCTCTTTTCGCGGCCGTAGAGAAATATTTTCTTATCTGCCGTCTTTTTTCCATCTGCGTTATAATAAACGGTAAATGATGATGGAGGGAGAACGATGGAAGGGCTCAGCCGGTACGACATGAAAAAATACATCAGCCGTCCGCCGCAGCGGATCAGCCTGCTCGTGAAAATTGCTTTAATGACAGCCGTGCTGATTGCTGCTGTCCTGACAGCCCTCGGACTCTTTTTTTACCAGCTTATGGCCGAATCACTCGAGGATCAGATGGGGGAGCGTGCTCTCAGCATGTCCCGAAGCGTCGCGGAAATGCCCGAAATTCAGGCGGAAATCGGCGGCGGGAATCCCGATGCTGCCGTCGTGCAGAACTACATTTCCCCTATTCATGAAGCATCGGAAGCAGAATTTATTGTTGTCGGCGACCGCGAGGAAATCCGTTACTCCCATCCTGACCCGGACCGGCTCGGTGAACGGATGGTCGGAGAAGATAATGAACGGGCGCTGCAGCTCGGTGAATCCTACATATCCCATGCGGAAGGCTCCCTCGGTCCTTCCATCCGCGGAAAGACCCCGCTTTACTATGAAAACGAAATCGTAGGCGTTGTTTCCGTCGGTTTCTTAATGGAGGACGTACGGTCTGTTGTCGACGACTACCGGAATGAGCTTCTGCTGACTCTTTTGTTTATTCTCGGTGCCGGTATTATCGGGGCGTGGCTTTTATCCCGCTATATTAAACGCCGGCTCTTTCAGTTGGAACCGGAGGAAATTTCCTTTCTGCTTCTTCAAAAGGAAACAATGCTGCAGTCAGCGTATGAAGGCATTATCGCTGTGAACCGGGAAGGACGTATTACACTTATGAACCAGGCGGCACAAAAGCTTATCAAAGATGAAATAAAGGACACCGATGAGTGGATCGGCCGCCCCGTCCAGGAAGTCCTTCCCCACTCCCGCCTGCCGGAAGTGCTGGAGCAGGGAACAGCCCAGTACGATGAGGAACTCGTGATCGGCTCCCACATTGTGCTCGTAAACCGTGTACCGATGTACGACGGAGAAAAACTTATCGGTGCCGTTTCCACGTTCCGAAACAAAACGGAAATTGAAAAACTGACGAATGAACTGACGCGTGTCCGGGAGTATGCAGAAGGTCTGCGGGCCCAGACACATGAGTTTTCCAACAAGCTGCATACGATCTCCGGCCTTCTTCAGCTCGGGGAAGTAAAACAGGCGATGCAGTATATTCAAAAAGAAAGTGTCAATCAGAAAAACTGGATCCGCCAGCTGATCCATAACGTGAAAGATCCAATGCTCAGTGCGATCCTTCTCGGCAAGCTGAATCTCGCCCATGAAAACGGGGTGAAGCTGGAAGTGGATGAATCGAGCCACCTTTCCGAAGAGCTTTCACCGGAAGTCCGTCAGGCGCTTATTACCGCTGTCGGCAACGTGATCGATAATGCGATCGAAGCGATGCAGGACCTCCCTCGGGGGGAGCGGATCATTGAAGTTTTCTTCAGTGATGCAGGCAAGGATATTCTTGTAGAAATTGAAGACGTCGGTCCCGGGATTCCGGAAGCTGTTCAGGAATCTTTATTTCAGCAGGGGACTTCCACGAAAGGAGAAAACGGCCACGGTTTTGGACTAGCTCTTTCCAAAGCCCAGGTCGAAGCAGCAGGCGGTACGATCTTTCTCGAACAAATGCCGGAAGGTACCTGCTTTGTAATTACTATCCCGAAAGGAGCGAAACAACATGCGGCCTCCTCTTAATGTGCTCATTGTGGAAGATGACTTCCGCGTGGCGGAAATTACCGAGAAATACGTGAACAGTCTGGACGGCTTTCAGACAGCTGCCTCAGCCAAAACGGCGGCTGAAGCAACACTCGCTGCCGAACAGCAGTCCATTCATATCGTCCTGCTCGATGTTTATATCCCGGATACGCAGGAAATGCAGCTGTTTCACGAGCTGCAGCAGAAGCTTCCGGACGCGGCTGTTATTATGCTGACCGCTGCCCGGGAGCAGGAAATCGTCCGGCGGGCGCTTCTCGGCGGAGCAGTCGACTACCTGCTGAAACCGGTGGACTTTGAGCGGCTTTCTGCCGGACTTTACCGGGCCGCCCGCTGGCTGAACATGCTTTACGGCGAAGAAGAAATCTCCCAGCAGCAGATTGATCATCTGCTGCAGCTCCCTGCTGCCGGGGGCGCGAAAGAAGACCTCCCAAAAGGTATCGACCCGATTACGCTGGAGCAGATTCTCGATCTTTTAAAAAGAGAAAAAGGGGTCACTGCTGTAGAAGCCGGGGAAGCCATCGGCGCCAGCCGCTCCACCGCCCGCCGCTACCTGGAATATTTAACAGCCGAAGGAACGGCCGAAGCTCTTTTAAAATACGGCGATGTCGGGCGTCCGGAAAGGCGCTATATTCATTCGTGAACAAAATGAACAAAATATAAAAAATAATCAATATACGTTTTATCTTCGTTATATTTTCTCCCCTTCCTCCTGCTGATACGATTAACGCAACTTAACCGTAAGCGTTTTCAAATTAGAAGGAGGAATATTTATGCTCAGTATTGTCGGTATTTTAACGATCGGAATTATCGTAGCCCTGCTTATCAGCGGCCGGGTGACACCCATTGTCGGCCTCGTCCTCGTACCTGTTATCGGCGCGCTCATCACCGGTTTTTCCCTTGATGCCATCGGCGGCTTTTTTAACGAAGGAATCGATTCGGTCATCAGCGTTGTCATTATGTTCATTTTCGCGATTCTCTTTTTCGGGATTATGCAGGATACCGGTCTTTTTGACCCGTTCATCAACCGCGTCGTTTCGCTTACCCGTGGAAGCGTGGTAGCGGTCGCTGTCGGTACAGTCGCCATCGGGGCAGTGACGCACCTGGATGGTTCGGGTGCTTCCACTTTTCTTATTACGATACCGGCACTTCTTCCGGTTTACCTGAAGCTTGGCATGAGCCCGTACCTGCTCCTGCTCCTCGTTGGACTGAGTGCAAGTATTATGAACATGGTCCCATGGGCCGGACCGATCGGCCGTGCCGGCTCTGTCCTCGGCGTTGATCCGACAGAGCTGTGGCGTCCGCTCATTCCACTCCAGATCGCTGCCATGCTTATGCTCCTCCTCCTCGCTGTCTTTCTTGGATTCCGGGAAAAGAAACGCATCGCCCGTCGCTCAGAGGAAATCAGTGAGGAAGCTGCTGAAGAAGTGGCTGCTACATTGGACACAGCAGCAGAGGAAGACGACGAAAAAGAATCGCTTCGCCGTCCAAAACTGATCTGGATCAACGGACTCATTACTCTGTCGATGATTGCTATGCTCGTGTGGGGTATCGTACCGACCGGGTTTGTGTTTATGATTGCTTTAAGTATCGCTCTTCCACTGAACTATCCGAAAGTAACGGATCAGATGGACCGGATTAAAACCCATGCTCCAAACGCGCTGATGATGGGGTCGATTATTCTTGCTGCCGGCTCCTTTCTCGGGATTATGGAAGGAACAGGCATGCTCGATGCCATCGCCGTCGATATGGTCGCCATTCTTCCGGCTTTCATCGTTCCTTACCTGCACGTCATTATGGGAGTGTTCGGGGTGCCGTTCGACTTGATTTTAAGCACGGACGCCTACTACTTTGCGCTGCTCCCTGTCGTGGAACAGATCGTTACTTCCGCCGGCGTGGATTCTGTAACAGCGGCCTACACGATGATTATCGGAAACATCATCGGGACGTTTGTCAGCCCGTTTTCTCCAGCCCTGTGGCTAGCACTTGGACTTGCAGGTCTTGAGATGGGCAAGCATATCCGCTACTCTTTCTTCTGGGTGTGGGGCTTCAGTATCGTCCTGATGGTCGTCGCACTGCTTCTCGGGATTATTTAGGAAACCAAAAAAGCTTCGTTCCGGCTTGGAACGAAGCTTTTTTAATGGGCATGTTATTTTCTTTCTCTCGGGTTACTTTCTTCCAGAAAGGGAATCCTATAAGAAAAGCAATTGCTGTCCGCTGCCTGTACGGGAGGAGGAGAACAAATGAAAGCTGCTGTTTATACAACGTACGGCCCTCCGGAAGTCATTCATCTTCACGAAACCGAAACCCCCGTTCCGAAAGAGAAAGAAGTCCAGGTAAAAGTTGCCGCTTCCACAGTCAAATTCGGGGACAGCTACGCCCGTCATTTTAATGATGTCTCTCCTTTTCAATTCACGATGCCGCTTCCTCTATGGATCCCTGCACGCCTCGCGATGGGATGGTCGAAACCGAAGCAGCCGATTCTCGGAAGTGAATTTTCCGGAGTGATTACAGCCGTCGGAGACAAAGTCACCCGTTTTCGTCCGGGAGAAAAAGTATTCGGCTATACCGGGCAGAAATTCGGTGCCTATGCCGAGTACCTCTGCATAAATGCGGAAGGTATCATCGCCCGAAAACCGGAAAATCTGACGCTCGAGGAAGCTGCTGCACTTCCCTACGGGGCACTCATGGCATGGAATCTGCTCCGGAAGGCAAACCTGAAGGAAAAAGAAAAGGTATTGATTATCGGAGCGTCCGGCGGCATCGGTTCCGCTGCCGTACAGCTTGCCAAAAACTATTTCGGAGCTGAAGTAACCGGGGTGTGCAGCAGCGCTGGAACCGATTACGTTAAATCGCTCGGAGCGGACACTGTTATAGACTATACGAAAGAGGATTTCACCGAAGGCAAAGCTTCCTATGACCTCATTCTCGATATTCCGAGAAAAACTTCTTTTTCCAAATGTAAACCAATCCTCCGCTCCGGCGGACGTTACATGCCGGTCAGTTTCAAAGGAAGGCACATTCTGCAGCGGCTTTTGACTATCCCCCGGCGGAAAAAGGTCATTACTGCCCTCGCCCTTGAAAAAACAGACGATCTTCTCCTCATTCAGGATCTCGCTGAGATCGGGAAAATCAAACCTGTTATTGACCGCTCTTTCCCGCTCGAACAGACGGCGGAAGCGCACCGCTGGTTTGAACAGGAAGGAAGCAGGGGGAGCATAGTGATCGTGATTGATACCAAACTAAGCTGAAATATTATTTTTTCAAACAGGCTGTAATGTCGGCCTGTTTTCTTACGTTGTCGATCTTATATTTCTCACACTCGTTAAAATCTCCACTTTATAAGTAAGCTGTTTAATCTGCCCCTTTCCTTTGACTTTCCTGCTTCAAACAATTACAACATACTCATCAAACAAAAGTTTATATTTTTTAAAAATATCATTAGGAGGTGTGCTATGACCCGTTTTCACAGAACGGACCTTCCGGAAAATGAGCAGGAAGTATTCCGTCTGATCCGGGAAAACCCTTTTATTTCCCAGCAGGCACTTGCCGACAGTGTTGGGCTCTCCCGTCCTTCCGTGGCAAACATCATTTCTTCTCTTATGAGAAAGGAAATGATTAAAGGAAAAGCGTATATTGTAAACGAAGCGTCACCAGTTGTCTGTATCGGCGGCGCAAACGTCGACCGGAAATACACTGCCAAAGAGCCACTGCAGTGGGGAACGTCGAATCCGACATCTTCTGTGCAGAGTGCCGGCGGAGTGGCACGGAATATTGCGGAAAATCTCGGACGGATGGAAACAGACACGGCACTTCTTACCACCGCCGCAAGGGACGTCGACTGGCAGCTGATTGAAGAAGCCACCTCCCCTTTTGTTGATTTAGAACGGACAGCTTTCGTATCCGGCGCTTCTACCGGCTCCTACAGTGCTGTGCTTGCTCCAGACGGAGAAATGGCTCTTGCGATGGCTGACATGGACGTGTTCGACTCGATTACTCCGGATCTTATCCACCGGAACGAGCCTCTTCTTATTCGGAGCTCCTGCATTATTATCGATCTGAACTGTCCCAGGGAATCCGTGGAAGCGGTACGACAGACCGCCCGGCGGGAAAAAATTCCGCTCGCTGTCATTGCAGTTTCTGCCCCGAAAATGAACCGCCTCCCCGACAGCCTGGACGGTATTACGTGGCTGCTTACTAACCGTCAGGAAACAGAAGCGGCCCTCGGATTTTCTCTCGATACACGAGAGGACTGGCAGAAAGCCTGCAGTGAGTGGCTCGCTAAAGGGGTGGAAAAAGTAATTATAACGGATGGAGCATCAGGCGCAGCACATGCAGAACGAGAGGCACCAGATACCCGGCGCATACCAGCAGGCTCTCCACCGGACGTCGTAGATGTAACCGGAGCCGGAGATGCTTTTTCCGCCGCCCTCATCCGTGCCCAGCTGGCCGGATACTCTTTAGATGAAGCAGTGCGCGCCGGTATGAGAAATGCCGAAGCAACACTCGCCGTCCCTGAAACCGTACGCCGTGATCTTCACGCAGACAGCATTTATAACCATATTGAAACGGAGGCAGAATAAACATGAATGAAGCCATTAAACTCAGCCGGGAAGTTCTCGAAGCCAAAGAAAATAATAAGCCGGTTGTCGCTCTTGAATCGACGATCATTTCCCACGGTATGCCTTACCCGCAGAACGTACAGACTGCCCGGGAAGTAGAACAGATTATCCGTGATAACGGAGCTGTACCTGCTACGATTGCAATTCTTAACGGCATTATTCACATCGGCCTGACGGATGAAGAGCTGGAAACGCTCGGCACCGCAGA
>PWLM01000095.1 GCA_003560495.1 Bacillus sp. (in: firmicutes)
AGCGCCTGTTTCAGCCGCATTTCACGGGAAATCGCAGAAACAAGTTCGATTTCCGCGCCGGCCAGCTGAATCGTGGAAGGAATAACGTCGAGACCCTCCATGGCAGTCGGTACAAGCACGTTTTCAGCTTTCTGCTCCTCGACAAGAACGTTGTAAATGCATTCGTTAATATCTCCTTTGTTGATCCCGATTCCACTTGTCGTATTACCCTGGGGATCGATATCAACAATCAATACTTTCCGGCCCTCCTGTACAAGGCTGGCGCTTAAATTCACTGCGGTGGTCGTTTTGCCGACACCGCCTTTCTGGTTTGCAATTGCTATGACTTTACCCACTATTCGTCACCTGCCTCACTGCACAACTTTGCTTTTTATTTTATCATGAATTGCCGGGAAAGAAACAAAAAGATGGAAACTGCTTCCTTTATTCCTCTATTAAGGATGGAAAAAGCAGGTCCTGCAGGCAGAGTTCGAACCCCCCTGAAGCTCAGGAAGAGCCTTTAAAGCAGGAGGCTATTTTTTCGGGATGCGGATTGTAAACTGATAGTATTCCTCATGCTCCTCTTCCGCGGTATCAATTTTCAATCCGGAGTCGTTCACCATGTCCACCGACCGGCGGATCGTATTCAGTGCGAGACGGGTATCCCTGGAATAGCTTTTCTGCTTTCGTTTTTTAGGGGACGTTGCCGCCTGCTGCTGAAGCTTATCCACTGCTGCTTCTGTTTCTTTTACGCTCCACGATTCGAGAATTATCTTATCAAGCAGCTCCTGCTGTACATCGTTCTCCTTCACCCGGAGAAGCGCCCGGGCGTGGCGTTCGCTGATGTTCCGGTTTAACAGGGCTTCTTTTACTTTCTCGGAAAGCTGCAGCAGACGGAGTTTGTTGGCAACGGTGGACTGACTTTTACCGAGTCGTTCTGCCAGGCCTCCCTGTGTAAGCTCGTGCAGTTTCAGCAGGCGCTCGTAGGCAGAGGCTTCTTCAATCGACGTCAGCCCTTCCCGCTGCAGGTTTTCAATTAAGGCGACAGAAGCTGTTTTCCGGTCATCAAAATCTTTAACAACGACCGGAACCGCAGCCATTCCGGCATATTTTGCCGCCCGCCAGCGCCGTTCTCCGGCGATAATTTCGAAACGTTCGTTATTTTCCCGGACGACGATCGGCTGAATTATACCGTAAGTATGGATAGTAGAAGCCAGTTCTTCTATACTTTCTTCGTTAAATACGGTGCGGGGCTGAAAAGGGTTTGGCTCCAGCCGTTCCACTTCCACCTGTCTGACCGTTTCTTCCTGATCGACCAGCTCTTCTTCCGAAGAAGGCTGCTTTTTTTCGCTTAGTCCAAATAATTTTGAAAATGACTGCTTCACAGGTGACACCTTCCTTACAAATCTCTTTTCCTTCCTTTGTTTCACGTGAAACGAAACAAAGGAACTACCTTTCTCCTGGGCTTGTTTCTATGTGATTATATCATGAAACGCTTGGAAATATCCCCCCTTCTTCCGGCACAGAACAAAAGCACAGCGAAAGAAGCCACCACTCTTCTTCGACGAAAATTTTATACATTTTCACCTGTAAAAAAAGCGGACCCGCATTTACCAGCGGGTCCGCTTCTGTTAAGAAATCGGCTGTTTATTCGGGGTTCCCGGCTTTCTCGGGAATTTTTTCGATGTCGTTCCTGTTTTTCGCACGTGAATAACTGAGCGTTCTCCGCCTTCTTCCGGGAGCGGAAAATCAAATTTGTTTTCCACAGTCCCTCCAAGAAGCTGAATGGCCTTTTTGGCATCCTCCAGTTCCCCTGCAGCACCGGAAGCTTTCATTGCAATAAACATCCCGTCTTTTTTCACGAGCGGCAGACAGAGCTCTGTCAGCACCGACATTCTGGCAACCGCACGGGACAGGACGACATCATACTGTTCCCGGTGCTCTTTTTTCCGCGCGAACTGTTCCGCCCGGTCATGGTAAAAAGCAACACCTGTTAAATCCAGTTCCTCCGCAAGGGCGTTAAGGAAAGTAATGCGCTTGTTCAGGGAATCGACAATCGTGACATCGATTTCCGGAAAACAGATTTTAAGAGGAAGACTCGGAAAACCGGCTCCCGCTCCGACATCCACTACGCGGAGCGGACGACGGAAATCGAAGGAAAAAGCCGCGGTAATCGAATCGTAAAAGTGTTTTAAATACACTTCTTCCTTTTCTGTAATAGCGGTAAGATTCATCCGCTCATTCCAGTCTACGAGAACTTCGTAATAACGGGAAAGGCGCTGAAGCTGTTCGTCGTTTAATGTGATTCCCTGTTCTTCTAATGCTTCCTGTAACTGCTTTTCATTCATCGGTCAGCCGCCTCTCTTATCCTTCTGCCACCTTCTGCAGACGTCCCTGTTCCAGATATACATGGAGCACCGAAACATCCGCCGGGTTCACTCCGGATACCCGGGAAGCCTGCCCTACGGAAAGCGGGCGCACTTCGGACAGTTTTTCTCTTGCTTCCAGAGCCAGGCCGCTGATCGCATGATAATCCAGATCGGCCGGAAGTTTTTTGCTTTCCATTTTCTTTGCTTTCGCTACCTGTTCCATCTGCTTAGCAATATAGCCCTGGTATTTCACGTGGATTTCCACTTGTTCCTTCACGTCTTCTCCAAGCTCTTTCTCCGGAGGAACGATGCGTTCCACTTCCTGATAAGTGATTTCCGGACGCTTCAGCAGTACTGCTGCGTTCAGCGCTTCTTTCAGCGGGGAGGAACCTTTTTCCTCCATCACCTGATGAGCCTGATCGGAAACTTTAATTGTCGTATTTTCAAGGCGTCTTACTTCTTCAGCGATCGCCGCTTTTTTCGCTTCAAAGCGGGCAAACCGCTCGTCGGAAATCAGTCCGGTACGGTGCCCGATTTCGGTCAGGCGGAGATCCGCATTGTCGTGACGGAGAAGCAGACGGTATTCCGCACGGGAAGTGAGCAGGCGGTAAGGTTCCTCGGTACCTTTTGTCACAAGATCATCGATCATCACAACAATGTAGGCTTCCGAGCGGTCGAGAACGACCGGTTCTTTTTCCTGAACTTTCATCGCGGCATTAATACCGGCCATCAGCCCCTGTCCGGCTGCTTCTTCATAGCCGCTCGTTCCGTTAATCTGTCCGGCTGTAAACAGGCCGCTGATTTTTTTCGTTTCGAGCGTCTGCCACAGCTGTGTCGGCACAATCGCATCATACTCGATGGCATAACCCGGGCGCATCATCTGTACATGCTCAAGGCCCGGAATCGTTCTAAGAATATTATGCTGGACGTCTTCCGGAAGACTGGTGGAAAGCCCCTGCACGTATACTTCCTTCGTATTACGCCCTTCCGGCTCAAGGAAGATCTGGTGCCGCGGCTTGTCACTGAAGCGGACAACTTTATCTTCGATGTACGGACAGTAGCGCGGACCAGTACCTTCAATCATTCCGGAGTACATCGGAGAACGGGTAAGGTTGCTGTTGATCAGTTCATGGGTTTCTTCATTCGTGTACGTCAGCCAGCATGGCAGCTGGTCCGTAATATACTCCACCGTTTCGTAGGAGAACGCCCGCGGAACCTCGTCCCCCGGCTGGATTTCAGTTTTGTCATAGTCAATACTGGAACCTTTCACCCGTGGAGGCGTGCCTGTTTTAAAGCGCTCCATCTTAAACCCGAGTTCCTGCATATGGTACGAAAGGTTGACAGATGGCTGCATGTTATTCGGACCACTCTCGTAGGAAAGTTCGCCTAAAATCACTTTTCCGCGGAGGTATGTGCCGGTCGTAACAATGACAGCATCCGCCCGGTATTCCGCTCCGGTCTGGGTGACGACGCCTTTCACCGTATCGTCCTCGATAATGAGACGTTCCACCATGCCCTGGCGGAGAAGCAGATTGTCTGTTTCTTCAATTGTTTCCTTCATTTCCTGCTGGTATAAAAACTTATCGGCCTGTGCACGTAGTGCCCGCACGGCCGGTCCTTTTGCTGTATTAAGCATGCGCATCTGTATATGCGTTTTATCGATATTTCTTGCCATTTCCCCGCCGAGCGCGTCAATTTCCCGCACGACGATTCCTTTTGCCGGTCCTCCGACCGACGGATTACACGGCATAAAAGCAACAGCGTCAAGATTCAATGTGAGCATGAGCGTGTCGGCACCGGCTCTTGCAGAAGCAAGTCCCGCTTCCACACCGGAATGCCCGGCTCCGATGACGATGACGTCAAAATCTCCTCCATGATAACTCATAGATGTTATTCCTCCTTTATTTTCCTAAGCAGAACTGTGAAAACAGCTGGTCAATTAAACTTTCGTGCACACTGTCGCCAATAACTTCCCCTAAAACTTCCCATGCCCGTGTAATATCTATCTGCACCATGTCGATCGGCATGCCGCTTTCCGCTGCGGAGAGTGCTTCTTCAACATAGGTTTTTGCCTGTTCCAAAAGCGCGATGTGACGGGAATTGGATACGTACGACATGTCGCCGCCTTCCATTTCCCCTTCAAAAAACAGCGTACGGATCGCTTCCTCGAGCTGATCGACTCCTTCATCCTGCAGAAGCGATGTGGATATGACCGGCTGATCTCCGGCAAATTTTCTCACTTCGTCGAGGGAGATCTTTTTTTCAAGATCTGTTTTATTCACTATAATAATGGCATCCTGTCCGTCGATCAACTTAAAAAGTTCTTCATCGGACTGCGTGAGTGCTTCATTGTAATTCAGCACGAGCAGGGCCAGTTCGGCATCCTTCACTACTTTTCTTGACCGCTCGACACCGAGCCGCTCCACAATATCTTCTGTTTCCCGGATTCCGGCTGTATCCAGAAGACGAAGCGGTACGCCGCGGACGTTGACGTATTCTTCTACGACGTCGCGCGTTGTTCCCGGAACGTCGGTGACGATTGCCTTGTTTTCATGAACGAGACTGTTTAAAAGAGACGATTTACCAACGTTTGGACGACCGATAATGACAGTTGAAAGACCTTCACGGAGGATTTTCCCCTGATGGGCGGTCGTAAGCAGCTGCTGCACTCCTTCAGCTACCTCTGTTCCCTTTTCCCGGATCATCTCGAGCGTCATTTCTTCCGCATCGTATTCCGGGTAGTCGATATTGACTTCGACGTGTGCTACGGTTTCGAGAAGTTTCTGCCGGAGTGTTTGAATCCGATTCGACAGTCTTCCCTCGACCTGGTTCATCGCAACATTCATCGCACGATCTGTTTTTGCACGGATCAGATCCATCACCGCTTCCGCCTGGGACAGGTCGATCCGGCCGTTAAGAAAGGCACGCTTCGTAAATTCCCCGGGCTCCGCAAGCCTTGCCCCGTGCTTCAGAGCCATCTGAAGCACCCGGTTGACTGACGTCAGGCCGCCGTGGCAGTTGATTTCAATAATATCTTCCTTTGTATACGTCTTCGGCGCCCGGAGAACCGATACCATCGCTTCTTCGATCGTTTCACCGGTGGAAGGATCCTTAATATGGCCGTAGTTGATCGTATGAGAGTCCACTTCCATGAGCGGGCGTTTACCGGCGTAAATTTTATCAGCCGTAGGAACGGCCTGTTCTCCGCTGAGTCTGACAATGCCGATGGCCCCCTCCCCCATCGGAGTCGAAATTGCTGCAATCGTATCCATCTTCCCGTGCCTCCTTTCTATATTGTAAAAATGAGCTTCTGTGTATTCTGGCGTTTTTTTTACACAGCCTTTTATAAATAATTCTTCCATTATCGTTATTAAAGTTTACGCTTTTCTCATACCATATAGAGGACACGGCTGAGACTGCTGTATAAAATAAAAATTTTGTTGATTCCAACTTACTAGATTACCACATCCGGCTTCTCCTGAAAAGATGTATGCTTCTGCAGAGCATGCAAAAATCCCGCCGGAAGCGGGAGCTTCCGGCGGGACCGGTATGAAACAAAAGCTGTGAAAAATGGGGTGTTCCGTGTCTTATTTAGGTTTGATGACAACCCTTCGGTTCGGATCTTTTCCGTCCGAATAAGTTTCCACCCGTCCGTCGTTCTGCAGGGCCGAATGAATGATTTTTCTTTCCATCGAGTTCATCGGCTCCAGCTGGACGTCCCGGCGGATGCGGAGAGCTTTTTCTGCAAGCCGTCCGGCAAGCGTCTCCAGAGCTTCTTTCCTGCGGGCACGGTACCCTTCGGCATCAAGATGAATACGTACGAATTTATCGGAAACTTTGTTGGCTGCAAGATTGACGAGGTACTGCAGGGAATCAAGCGTCTGGCCGCGGCGGCCGATAAGCACGCCGATTTCCTGACCGCTGATAAGGAAGTAAAGGCCTTCTTTGCGCTCCTCAACTTCCACACTCGCACTGACTCCCATATGATGAATCGCTTCCCTCAGAAAATTCAGGCCGGTCTTTACAGGATCCGGTCTGCGGGTAATTTCCACTACTGCCGGCCTATTGCCGATCAGTCCGAGAAAGCCTTTCTGGGCTTCCTCGACGACGTGGATGTTGACCTCCCCGCGGTCCGCTTCCAGTTTTTCCAGACCCTGCACTACTGCTTCCTCTACTGTACGCCCAGATACCGTCACTTTATTCACTAGCTCTTCGCTCCCCCCGTTTTGGTCTGCTTAGAACCTTCTTTAGTTTTTCCTACATTAGGACCGGTGATAAAGTAAGTCTGCACAATCATAAACAGGTTACCGATAACCCAGTACAGCGCAAGAGCCGACGGGAAAAAGGCGGCAAATGCCATGATCATGATCGGCATAATGTAAAGAAGTGCCTTCATCTGCGGGTTGTCCTGCACCATCATCATTTTCTGCTGAATGAACGTTGTCGCCCCGGCGACAAGCGGCAGTATGAAAAACGGATCCGCGCTTCCAAGCTCAAACCAGAGAAATTCCTGCGGCGTGCCCGTGTAGCTCGGGTCCACGTCCGGATTAATCTGCGGCGTGCGGATAATTGCATGGTAGAAAGCGATCAAAATCGGCATCTGCACGAGAATCGGCAGACACCCGGCCAGCGGGTTGACACCGTGCGTCTGGAACAGCTCCATCATTTCCTTTTGAAGCTTCTGCTGGGTCTGCTGATCCTTTGCACTGTATTTTTCCCGGAGTTCCTTCATCTGCGGCTGGAGAGCCTGCATTGCTTTCGTACTTTTCGTCTGCTTGATCATCAGCGGAAGAATCAGAATACGAAGCAGGATCGTTACGATAATAATCGCCAGCCCGTAACTGTTGTTCAGAGCATCAGCAATAGTTGTCATCAGCCAGGACAGCGGATACACAAAAAACGGATCCCAGATCCCGCCTGCGTCGGATGTAATCGGCTCATTAATGTTAAAACACCCTGTCATCAGCAGCATGACGCCGATAAACATGGATGCAATACTTATTTTCTTAACCACTCTTGGTCCTCCTAACTTTTTCGTCACACATGAAATAAATTCCTTCTTTGTTCTCTACTGATTTTTACGGACGGCGCTCCTTTTTTCCGGCACCGGATCAATTCCTCCCGGATGAAAAGGATGACACTTCAACAGCCGCCGTACTGTCAGATAAAGGCCTTTCCCTGCACCGTGCACCTGTACAGCTTCCAGGCCGTAGTGGGAGCAGGTCGGGTAAAAGCGGCAGGAGGGCGGCGTCAGCCGGGAAATATACCTTTGATAAAATCGAATCATTCCCACCAGTATTCTTTTCATGATGTCACCTCGAAAAATCTCAGCGGGTTCTCCGCCTGTAGAGTTTGGCTACTTTCAGCACGTGCTTCAAGGATTTCTGGACTTCCTCCAACTCCATCGAAGCTGCAGGTTTTCTTGCGATAATGACGACATCACAGTCCTGCCTGAGCTCTTCGGCTGTACCGCGCAGCGCTTCTTTCATCAACCGTTTTATCCGGTTGCGCTGGACGGCATTTCCAAGCTTTTTGCTTACAGAAAGGCCGATCCGGACGTGTTCCTGCCCGCGTCTGGAAAGCTGATATACGACAAACTGGCGGTTGGCTGCTGATTTTCCGTGCTGGAACACCTTCTGGAACTCTTCGTTTTTTCTTAAACGATGCTGCTTTTTCATTCACGGGCACCTCTTCATAACAGCGCCTGTGACGCTATTCATTTTACCTAAACTTATGTGCTGATTCAATCACTGTTCCTTAAAGTCACAAAACGGTCACGAACCGACAAGAAGCCGTCCTGCAGGTTTCAAGGACAGCTGCCTGTTTTTACTATATGAATACATCTGCTTCCTGTAAAAAAAGACCACTGATCATCCAGTGGTCTTTTTGTTACGCAGATAGAACCTTTCTTCCTTTGCGGCGGCGGTTGGCAAGAACTTTACGTCCGTTCTTCGTAGCCATACGCGCACGGAAACCGTGATTCATCTTACGCTTGCGGTTATTTGGATTGAATGTTGGCTTACCCATGTGAAAACACCTCCTGCTTACTCATATTAAAACAATAAGTTCTGTTTATTGTCATGATCGATCTCGCCAAAACCGCAGTCTGCGGCAGGCAGTCTTGTAAATTATAAATTTTTAGCTTACACCTGTCAAGAGTAACTTCGATTTCCTCTTTAATAACGAAGGCCTCCTCGGAAACAGAGCATTTCTGTACGATGAACAC
>PWLM01000111.1 GCA_003560495.1 Bacillus sp. (in: firmicutes)
AAGCTCCCGGCGGTCGTTTACACCGGGCGCGACGTGACAGCAGAAAAAAGGATGGGGCTCCCGCCGGAAACAACGGACCGGTTCTTTTTTGAAAAAGCAGAAGCTGCAGGAGTGGAGCGGGAACTTCTCGACCGGATGAAAGGAGGCTTCACCGGAGCTGTCGCGGTACTTGATACCGGACGCCCCGGACCGGCCTCCGCTCTCCGGTTCGATATCGATGCGCTGCCGATTACCGAAGCTTCCACAGACCATCTCCCGGCAGCAGAAGGTTTTGCCTCCCGGAATGAAGGGACGATGCACGCATGCGCCCACGACGGCCATACGGTGATCGGTCTGTACACGGCCCGTTTTATCGCTGAACATCTTGACGAACTTACCGGGACGTTTACATTTTTGTTCCAGCCGGCAGAAGAAGGGAGCCGGGGGGCCGAAGCGATGGTTGCGAAAGGCTGGCTCGATCATATCGACTACTTTCTGAGCGGCCACCTCGGCATTCACGACCTGGAAGCCGGCACCGTAGCTTCCGGCACGTATCAGTTTCTTGCGACGACGAAACTCGACGCCTATTTTACCGGTGTTTCCGCCCATGCCGGGGTGGATCCTTCAGCCGGGAAAAATGCGCTGCTCGCTGCGGCCGCCGCGGCAGCGAACCTGCAGGCAGTCGCTCCGCCGAGAGAAGGCATTACGCGGCTGAATGTCGGCAGGCTGGAAGCAGGAGAAGGGAGAAACATTATCCCTTCCTCCGCCTTTATGATGCTGGAAACGCGCGGGGAAACGACAGAATTGAACGATTACATGGAAAAAGAAGCAAAAAGAATTATCGAAGCGGCGGCTGCGATGTATGACGTGGAAGTCACGATCGATACCGCCGGTAAAGGCGTCGCGGCCGCTTCCGGTGAAAAAACCGCTTCCGTATTGAAAGGGCTCAAAGGAAAACGAATGACACGCGTCGTCGATCCGCTGCCGCTCGGAGGATCGGAGGATGCCGCCTGGATGATGAAACGCGTCCAGGAAAACGGCGGGGAAGCTGCCTACCTTTTATACGGCACAAAACTTCCTTACGGCCACCACCACCCGCAGTTTGATTTTGACGAAGCATCCCTTGCAGCAGCCGTCGAAACACTCGGCCTGCTGATTCACCACTACCATCGAGAGGAGCACTGAACGCATGCAGAACTGGCTGAACGAAAAACTGCTCGAATTAAACGTAACGGATACAATGAATCTCCCTGAAGGATTCAACCGCCTTTCTTTCACAAAAGAAGAAAAAGAAGCACAGGATGTGTTTAAAAAAACGGCGGAGGATCTCGGTATGTCGGTCCGCACCGACAGCGCGGGAAATATTATCGCAAGGCTTGAAACAAAAGAGCAGCAGGGGCAGCCGGCAAGAGCCCTCGGCTCCCATCTCGACACCGTCAAAAACGGAGGCGGATACGATGGCACAGCCGGGGTCCTCTGTGCTCTCGGCGCCGTAAAAAAGCTTCAGGACGAAAACATCACCCTTCCGTTTCCACTGGAAGTCATCTGTTTTATTTCCGAAGAGTCGTCCCGCTTTACGATGTCGACCGTTGGAAGTAAAGCGATGACCGGGAAGCTCACGGAGCATCAGCTGGATAATATAGAGGACGAAGACGGAATCACGCTCCGGCAGGCAATGGAAGCTTTCGGACTGAACCCGGAGGACATCCGGAAGGCAGAGCGTACTCAGGACGACCTGCTTTCCTTTACGGAACTGCATATTGAGCAGGGCACGCGTATTGAAGACGCCGGCTGCAGCTACGGCGCCGCCGCCGCAATTGCCTGCCCGATCCGGCTGCACGTGCACGTCCACGGAAAAGCGGGTCATACCGGCACGACGCCGATGGACAAGCGGCAGGATGCGCTCGTACAGGCGGCAGAGCTGATTACGTTTGTCAACAAAGCTGCGCTTCAGCTGAATGACAACGGCGATTACCCGCTCGTCGCCACTGCAAGTACGATTGAAGCCCGTCCGAATGCGATGAACGTTATTCCCGGCTACGTAAAAATCGGCATCGACATCCGCAGCGTTTCCGACCGTCAGAAAAACAAAATGGAAGAGGCGGTCGATACGTACCTCGCCGGCTGGACAACAGCTGTCGAAAAAGAAGTGATCGTGCGCAACGATTCCGTTTTTCTCGACCAGGAAATGTATGGTAAACTGAAAGAACTGGAAACAACGACCGGGCTCAAAGCACTGCCGATGGAAAGCGGGGCAGGGCACGACGTCATGAATATGCAGGAAAAATGGCCGTCCGGACTGATCTTTATTCCGTGTAAAGACGGACTCAGCCATCATCCGGAGGAGCATGCATCGTTGGAAGATCTCGAAAACGGCGTCGATCTTTTATACGCTTACTTAACTTCAGCAGACAGCAGGTGATGGAAGGTGAAAACACGCGTCGGGGTGATCGGGCCGGAGGATTCCGCCCGGATTATTGAGGAAATGGCGGGGGACTTCCCCGATTTTGTGATCGAAAGTTTTTATTATAAAAAAACAGAAGAAACGGCGCAGATTATTCCTGCGAACCGGAGCCGCGTGGACGTGTGGCTTTTTTCCGGTCAGGCCCCGCACGCGTATGCTCTTCATCACGGTCTGATTTCTGAAGAGGAGGCATTTTTCCCGCCGCTGCACGGTTCAAGCCTTCTCGGAACGCTGCTCGAAGTGTTCCGGAACAACGACCGTCCGTCTTCGTTTACGATCGATACGATCGACGAAAAAGAGCTGAAGGAAGTAAAGAAAACGCACTACCTCAGCGATTTCGTCTTTACGACGTATCCGTACACCGGCTATAAATCCTCAGAAGAAATTATCCGGTTTCATCTGGAGCAGCATAAAAAACATCCGGAAACGATCGCGCTCACATGCGTCCGGCACGTTTTTACCGAACTCCGGAAAAAAGGGGTGCCGGTCTACCGGATCACTGCCTCCCGCTCTGCCATCAGGGAAACGCTCAAATACCTCCGGGAAAAAACAAGTGCCGTCTGGTACCGGAGCCATCAGCTGGCCATCATCGGCATCGAAACGCTTGAACAGGACAGCCCGCGGGAGGAATACTACTCGTACCGGCGACGTCATAAAGAGCTGGATTTAAAGCGGATGCTTCTCCGGTATGCCGAAGAAATAAAAGGGTCGTTCGTCCAGACAGGGGACGGTTTATTTCTTATTTTTACGACGCGTGGAGAAGTGGAATCCCACCCGGTCCCGTTTTTTTTGATTGAGGAAGCCGTCCTTCAGGCAGGTCTTCCTGTCCGCCTCGCCCTCGGTTACGGCAAAAGCGTGCTGGAAGCGGAGGAGCACGTCCACCAGGCGCTCCGCGAAGCCCGGCGCCGGGAAGGCCAGGTGATTATCTCCGTTAACGAAAACAACGAAATGACGGAATACTTTGCCGGCGAAGGCTCGTTAAGCTATGCTCCCCAGCTCGGTCCGGACTGGTCCGACAAGCTGAAAGGAAAAGTTGCCCCGGGCATCGTATCGAAAATTTTTTCCTACGCCCGCTATCATCAGCAGCAGGAAGTGACCGCGCGGGACATCGCCCGCTGGCTGACGAGCAGCGAGCGGAACGCCCGCCGCATCCTGCACGAGCTGGAAGAAGCAGGGCTTGCGCGGGTATCCGGAGAAGAACAGGAAGTCCGCCGCGGCAGACCACGCAAAGTCTTTGCCCTGCAGTTTTAATAGGAGATTCTTGACAGCCCTCCTGTTCTTCCGCTTAAATAGAGAAGAAGAGAGGAGAGAAGACCGTTGGAAACTGCTGCTTATATGGAAAAAGATGACTCGCTCCGCCGGGGACTGACGGCGGGGCTTTCGATTGCGTTTGGATATATGCCTGTGGCGATTACGTTCGGCCTGCTCGCCGGATCAACAGGTCTCACCGTGTTTGAGGCGGTGCTGATGAGCATGGTCGTTTTCGCCGGGGCCGCCCAGTACATGGCACTCTCGATGCTTGCCATAGGCGCGGGGATGGTGGAAATTGTACTGGCCACATTTATCGTGAATTTCCGGCACCTGCTTATGAGCGCTTCGATTCAGGAGCGGGCCGAGCCGTCCACAAAAAAATTCCGCGCACTGTTCGGTTTTTTCCTGACCGACGAAGTATTCGCCGTGTCTTCTGTTAAACAGCCGCCGATCAGCGGCAGCTACATACTCGGCGTCGGCTTAAGCGCCTATTCCAGCTGGGTCGGCTTTACCGCCGCCGGCTTCTACACCGGGGCGCTGCTGCCGGGCGTGCTTCAGGAAAGCATGGGCATCGCACTGTACGCCCTTTTCATCGCGCTGCTCGTTCCATCGATCAAGGAGGAAGGCCGGCCCGTCGTTGTACTGGCGCTGCTCGGCGGAGGTTTTCACTGGCTGTACCAGCTGTTTCTTGATACCGGATGGGCGATTATGACAGCCACTGTTACGGCTGTCATCCTGTATGAACTATTTGACGTAAAAAGGAGGAAAAAGCGATGAATGAAGCGGTCGTATGGATGATTATCGGCATGGGGATCGTAACGTACATCCCGCGTATTCTGCCGCTTCTCATGCTCTCCACCGAAAACTGGCCGTCCTGGCTCCGCCGCATGCTGGCAAGAGTCCCTTATGCCGTCCTCGGCGCGCTCATCTTTCCCGGCATTATCTTCGCCTACGACGCCGTCTGGTACGGCCTGCTCGGCGGGGCGGCAGCCTTTTTTATCGCCTATACCGGCGCGCCGCTCATTGCTGTTGTCGCCGGGACGATCCTTTTACTAACCGGCATCAACCTCATCATGTAGCATCAGCCTCCGCAGCGCGGAGGCTTTTTTTGTCCGCGCTGCGGAGGCTTGAGCCAGGATCCCCGAAAGCTGGTACAATTTGTGCCTCCGCTTCCGGAAAGTTGGTAGAAAAACGCGGAAAGTTGGTAGAAAAGCGGAGGCCGCTGGTAGAATTATTTGAATTTGGAAGAAATAATAAAGAAGTTGGAAGTATTCGGCAGGGAGGTTGGAAGTAATACGAGAAAAGTTGGTAGAAATCCAGGGGAGGTTGGTAGAATTCGACCCCCGCCGCCTGCAGCACCTCCGGCCAAACGCCAAAAAACGGCACGACCGAAGTCATGCCGTTTGCAGAACGCACTAAAGCGTGCGGCCGTACCGTTTGGAAATGATGTCGTAGAAACCGAGCGAATTATAAAGACGCTTTGTCGCTTCATTGTTCATGCCGGTTTCCAGCTCGATGCCTTTAAATTCCTCTTCTTCCGCCCACTGCAGCACGTGAAGAAGCACTTTCCTCGCGATACCTTTCTGACGGTGGGCTTTCTTTACATAAAGGTCGTTCAGCCATATGTAATAGCCGCCTTTATCGAGAGCGACTCCTTTGTTCATAAAGGCGCAGCCGATAAATTCGTCGTGTTTTTCTGCGACGAAAAATTCCGACGCGCATTCCTGCTTAAGCGCCGTCTCAATCGTGTTTTTCAGTTCGTCGATGTGGGGAGGGCTGCTCAGCTGTTCCAGCTGTTCCATCATGAGTCCGGCAAGCTTTTCGATTTCCTCCCGGGTGCCCGGCTTCTGTATCTGGTAAATTTTCATAGCAATTCTCCTTTGTATAAACTGCAGTCGTTGTTCAAGGAATAGTCATTTCTGCCTGTTCAGAAATGGTGGGATTTATGCGAGAATCGTGATATAACTATAATTAGGCGTGAAGCCCTTATATTATATCGGTTATCTATACTTAATAAAAGAGGAGAGAAGGCGATGGAACAATTTTTCTCGACGTTTACCTTCCGCACGATCTGGACGCCGGAGCTGATTCTCGTTCTCGGCCTGGTCAGTGCTGCTTATTTTCTTATCATAACAAAATTCCGGGATCGTTTTCCAGATGGAGGACCGGTGGAAACGAGGCGTATCGTGTATTTCCATCTCGGACTTCTCGCCGTATACCTCGGATTCGGCGGTCCGCTGTATGTTCTCGGGCACATTATGCTCAGCATGCACATGATCTCGATGGCGATCGTGTTCCTTCTGGCACCGCCGCTGCTTCTGCTCGGAATCCCGTCATGGTTTTACGAGTATTTCCGGCAGAAAAAAGCGATACGCGGCTTTTTTCTTATTGCGGGTTTTCCGATCGTCGGCCTCATTGCATTTAACGCCGCATTTTCTGTGTACCACATCCCCGGCGTGTTTGATTTTCTGATGACAAATGAAGGTGCCCACAACATTTATCAGCTTGGGATGCTCTCGCTCGCCGTACTGATGTGGTGGCACATTATTCCAAGAATCACGACAATATACACCATTTCCGAGCTCAAACGAATCGGCTACATGTTCATGAGCGGGGTGTTATTTACCCCGGCCTGTGCACTGATTATTTTTGCCGGCACACCGCTGTACGCTACATATACCGATCCGGCCACATGGGCCACGGCGATTGCGTACTGTCTGCCGCCGGGAGCGGATATCCCTTATGGTGTGATTACCGGTGAGCAGTCCATGACCTTCTTATCTCCGGAAAACGACCAGCAGTTAGGGGGGGCGATGATGAAAATTATTCAGGAGCTCGCCTACGGCGTTGCGATGGGTTACTCTTTCCGTCTCTGGGTGAAGCGGGACAAATCCGAAACGCCGAAACTTGAATTTAAAGAATACGATATGTACGAGCCAAAAGTGCAGTAAAAAGGACGGATACTATGAAAAAATCAGCAGGTTTTTTCGGTGCTTTTCTCCTGCTTTCCGGATGCAGTTTTCTTTATGAAGACGCCTCCGAATCGGCGCAGGGGGAATCGATCATCGATACGACGGCGACCGAAGACACGTGGGAAACAGGAGACTTTGAAGCAGTTAACCAGCACGAAGAAGAAGTAACGAGTGACATGCTCGAAGGAGAATGGTGGATTACGAAAACGGTTTTCACCAGGTGTCCGACGGTCTGTAACGTCATGTCCCCGAACATGGCGGAGCTGCAGCAGGAAATGGAGGAAGAAGGTGTGGAAGACGTCCGCATCGTCTCCTTTACGGTCGATCCGGAATTCGATACGCCGGAACGCCTCGAAAGCTACGGGGAATCGTACGGAGCTGACTTCGACAACTGGGATTTTTTAACTGGTTATAGTGAGGAAGAGATCCAATCCTACGCGCTCGATTCCTTTAAAGCACAGATTCAGGAAATTCCGGAGCAGGACGACATTATGCATCCTACCCGGTTTTACCTTGTCGCCCCGGACGGTGTCGTTCACCGCATGTACGCCGGCGAAGACAACTTCAACGCCGAGGCAACAGTCGAAGACATGAAACAGGTGATCAGTGAATATTAAACTTTCCCCCGGACTGCTTATCCGGGGGTTTTTTTATGTTTCACTGTGCTTTAAAGTTTATTGTGCACTTTGAAGCCGGGAGCTTTAACAGCACCTGAGTAAAAAATCTTATAAAACAAAACCCATTTTTTATCGGTTTTTGACATCGTTTTCAAAAAGTGATATTCTTCTAAACAAGTTAATAGTCTAGGCTGAGACATGGAGTGAGCCGCGCACAGATACACTGATCCTGGAAGGGGTCTGTTGCTGTGCGCTTTTTTTCGCTCTAAAAAAGGGTGTCGGCTGCCAAAATTAAAGGAGGAGAAAACAATGTCTGTGTATATTGCAGAGATTATCGGGACGATGATACTTATCATTTTCGGGGGAGGCGTTGTGGCAAACGTCAACCTGGAAAAATCAAAAGCACAGGGAGGCGGCTGGATTGTTGTTGCTTTCGGCTGGGGGTTTGCCGTGGCAATGGCTGTTTACGCTGTCGGCCAGTATTCCGACGCTCACATCAATCCGGCTGTAACACTTGGATTTGCTTCAGTCGGGGAGTTTGACTGGGCACTCGTACCGGGCTATATTGCCTCCCAGGTAGTCGGGGCATTGATCGGCGGGATAATCGTGTATGCCCATTTTAAGGACCATTTTAAAGAAACGCAGGATGCCGGCGTCAAACTGGCTGTCTTTTCAACGGATCCGGCGATTTCGAACCGTTTTTCCAACTTTTTGTCAGAGTTTATCGGAACCGCAGTCCTCGTCGGCGGACTGCTCAGCATCGGCGCCAACGAGTTCACGGAAGGACTGAACCCGCTCATTGTCGGTTTCCTTATTGCAGCGATTGGTCTTTCACTTGGCGGGCCGACGGGATACGCAATTAACCCGGCACGTGACCTCGGGCCGCGGATCGCCCACGCGCTGCTGCCGATCCCGGGAAAAGGAGGCTCCAACTGGGCTTACGCCTGGATTCCTGTTTTCGGTCCGCTCTTCGGTGGTGTTTTCGGTGCCATGTTCTACCGCGCCTTTTTCCTGGAAGAAGGATTTACGGCGCTTGCCGTCTTCACGGGTGTGACGATTGTCGTGATGGCCGTTCTGCGCTTTACGGAAAAGCCGTACGAGCCGATGCACAGCAACCCGGACGTAAAAAACTAGCATTCGTTTTAAAGCCCCGCAGGACAAGCGATTTGTCCTGCGGGGCTTTTTTATCCTGCGAACGGCTCCTTACTAAAGAAGTTTATACTTAAAACAAGATTGAATCAGGAGGAGGAA
>PWLM01000097.1 GCA_003560495.1 Bacillus sp. (in: firmicutes)
AAATCAAATCTGCTTCCGTTCACTTCGTAAATGATCCATTCGGCAATGTTCGTGCAGTAGTCACCGATGCGTTCCATGAAACGGCTGATAAAAGCAAGCTGTGCAGCGTCTTCTGTCGACTCCCTGGACTGTAGCAGCTCTTTGACGAGCACACCGTAAGCCCGGTCAATATCGTCGTCCATGCCGGCAATGTCCTGCGCCTGAAGTACGTCGAGGGTGTCGTAGGCTTTCATTACCCGGCCGATCATTAGGCGCACTTTATCTGCGATGGAAAGCAGCTCATCCCGTTTCCGATGGAACATTCCCGGGGAAGCCATATGCAGATAGGCTTTGGCCATGTCGACACTCAAGTCCCCCATACGCTCCAGGTCACTGCTTATTTTCAGGCAGACGATAATATGACGAAGATCTCCAGCAACCGGCTGCTGTCTCGCAATCACAAGCACTGCCTGCTCGTTAATCGCAAGCTCCGCTTTGTTCACTTCTTCATCCGCATCAATTAAATCTTCGAGTTCCGCTCTGTTATCCGCATCCATCGCCTTCACAACATCCCGGAACGTATTTTCCACTTTTTTACCGAGTTCTTTGACTTCCTGCTTCAATGTGTCGAGTTCTGATACAAACGTATTTCTTGTCATCGTATGCTCCTATCCGAACCTTCCGGTAATATAGTCTTCTGTCCGCTTGTCGGCGGGCGTGGAAAAAATTTTATCCGTATTATCACATTCCACGATCTCCCCATTTAAAAAGAACGCGGTGCGGTCGGAAATACGGGCTGCCTGCTGCATGTTGTGGGTCACAATCATGATCGAATATTTATTCTTCAGCTCCCGTACGAGGTCCTCCACTTTCAGCGTCGATTTCGGGTCGAGTGCGGACGTCGGCTCATCCATTAAAATAACGTCCGGTTCCACCGCGAGGCAGCGTGCAATGCAGAGCCGCTGCTGCTGGCCTCCGGAAAGTCCAAAGGCGTTTTCCTGGAGCCGGTCTTTTACTTCATCCCAGATCGCTGCCCCGCGGAGGCTTTCCTCCACAATCTCCTCCAGCAGCTTTTTATCCCGGATGCCGTGAATTTTAGGCCCGTAGGCCACGTTTTCGAACACCGATTTCGGGAAAGGATTCGGCTTCTGGAAAACCATCCCGACACGTGTCCGGAGCTCCTCCACCGGAAAACGACGGCTGTGAATATCTTCGCCACGGTAGGAAATTCTCCCGGTAATTTTTACTTCCGGATTCATCTCCACCATCCGGTTCAGTGCTTTAATGTACGTTGATTTGCCACAGCCGGACGGGCCGATAACAGCTGTTACTTCTTTTTCTTTCTGTTCCAGATCGACGTGGAAAAGCGCCTGCTTTTTTCCGTACCATAGATTCAGTCCCTCGGTCCGAAAAACTGCTTCTTTCGCCGTTTCCTCTTCTTTTAACGGCTGAATTTCCGGCTCCGATTGTTTTTTCAGCGTGATCATGTAAGATCTCCCCTTTTTTATTAACTGTGTTTTTACAACCGCTGCTGAAATTTATTTCGTATAAAAATTGCGGAGGCGTTCAATAGAAACATGATGACAAGCAGAACAACGATCGTGGCCGCGGCCATATAAAGATATTCCGCAGTAAGTGCGGCATCAATCGTCCAGTAATAAATCTGTACCGGCAGGACAGTAAAGCTGTCAAACAAACTTCCCGGAAGCGGAATAAGGAGCGCCGGAATACCAATAGCTATGAGAGGTGCCGTTTCCCCGATGGCCCGGGACATCGCGAGAATCATCCCGGTGAGAATATTCGGCAGCGCTGCTGGAAGAACAACGGTGCGGATCGACTGCCAGCGGGTGGCCCCCATACCGAAAGACGCTTCCCGTAGATAGGACGGGACGGCACGCAGTGCTTCCTGGGAAGCAACGATGACGATCGGCAGAACGAGCAGCGACATCGTCAGCCCCCCGGCCAGCACAACTGATCCCATACCGAGCATGCGGACGAAAACCGTCAGGCCGAGAAGGCCGAAAACGATGGAAGGCACTCCGGCAAGATTGGAAATATTCGTTTCAAAAAATGTCCGTACGCGTCCCTCTTTTACGTATTCTTCCAGATAAACGGCTGTTGCTACGCCGAGAATCATCGTCAGCGGTCCGACGATCAGCATAAGCCAGAGCGTTCCTGAGATGGCTCCGATTATGCCCGCCTGTTCCGGACTGAAGGAAGTCACGCTCGTTAAAAACTGCCAGTCGAGCCATCCCCAGCTGTCCCGAATCACGTCAAAAAGGAGCACAGCGAGAACGATCAGACCGGAAAACGTGGAAGCTAGAAAAAGAGCCCGGAAAATTTTATTTAAGGCAATTCTTCGCGGAAGGCGCTTATGGACGAGCTCCTGGTCGATATATTCAGCCATGTTAATACACCTCCCGGTAGCGCTTTGAAATATATTTGGCGAGCATGTTCATAGCCAAGGTAAATAAAAACAGAGTAAATGCCACGGCATACAGGCTGTAATAGGCAGTAGTACCGGCCCCGGCATCCCCGCTCGTCACTTCGACAATATAGGCGGTCATCGTCTGCATCGACTGAGTAATATCGAACGTAAGATTTTTATTACTTCCGCTCGCAATCGTTACAATCATTGTTTCTCCGATCGCCCGGGAAATACCGAGTACGAAGGAAGCGACAATACCGGAAAGAGCGGCAGGAATAATAACTTTGATCGTTGCCTCGAGCTTCGTGGCCCCAAACGCCATGGCTCCTTCCCTCATGGAATTCGGCACGGAACTCAAGGCATCCTCGGACAGCGAAGCGACCATCGGAATGATCATAATCCCCATCACAATTCCCGGGCTCAGTATATTCGTCCGGTCAAGAATCGGAATGATTTCCCGCAGGACCGGCGTGACAAACGTGAAGGCAAAAAAACCGTAGACGATCGTCGGGATTCCGGCGAGCACTTCCACCATCGGTTTCAGCAAGCGTCGTGCTTTATCGGTCGCGTACTCACTTAAATAAACAGCTGTTGTCAGTCCAATCGGGACGGCAACCAGCATGGCGATCCCGGTGGAAAGCAGCGTGGCGGACAAGAGCGGCAGAATACTGAAGGATGGATCGCTCCGGTTCAGTGGCTGCATGTCTGTTGACAGGAAAAATTCCCGAAAGGAAACATCCGAAAAGAACATGGCTGTTTCGACGATCAGTGTCAAAAGAATGCCTACGGTAGTCAGAACCGAAACGGAGGCTGCCAGGAACAAGAGCACCGGCACCCCTTTTTCCAGCTTCATCCTTCTGCTTTTTTTCCTTTTCTGCTTAATGAGTTCACTTACACTCGTTGTCTCTGCCATACACTGTTTCCTCCCTGCGTCCCCTTTTTATTTAAACAGGAAAACAGGAGCGGGTGACCGCCCCTTCTTCTTCCCTAGTTAATCGCTTCTATTTCTTCTTTATACTGTTCCAGCTCTTCTTCCGGAAGCGGGGCAAAGCCTGTCTCCGGAGAAAGATCGCCGGCTGCTTCAAATACGTAGCGTGCGAAATCCTTTACCGCCGGATTTTCTCTTGCTGCATCCATGTTCAGGTTCGTAAATACCTGGCGTGTGTAAGGAGCGTAGTCGCCTTCCAGGTCAATGTTGTCCAGAGCTGGAGTGATATGTCCTTCACCGAAGTCGATGGAGACAACGCCGAGATGGTCTGTATTGTTTTCGTAGTAGCCGAATCCGAAGAAACCGATCGCGTTTTCGTCATCGTTAACCAGTTCCACAAGCGTCGGATATTCCTGCTGGAGGTTCGTTCCTTCCTTTAAGTCCTGCTCATCGATCAGTTCATCGACGAAAAACTCGTACGTTCCGTGGTTTTCATTCGGCCCGTATGTGTTGATTTCTTCTTCCGGCCAGTCCGAATTAATATCGGACCAGAGCACGTTATCGTCATCCTTGACGGCCCCGGAGACGAAAATCGACTCTACTTCTTCCACAGTCATTTCTGTCGCCCAGTCGTTGTCCGGATGGATGACGATCGTCATTCCGTCAAGTGCGACCGGGAACTGCTCGGATTCGATGCCGTTTGCTTCCATTTCTTCTATTTCTTCATCACGGACTTCCCGGGATGCATTTGCAAAATCTGTTTCTCCCTGTACGTAGCGCTGCATGCCGGCACTTGTTCCGGCCCGGCTCACTTCCACGCTCACGTCCTGATTTTCGTTCACCATATATTCTTCGGCAATACGCGACATGAGCGGGTACACTGTGCCCGATCCGTCGATGGATACCGCTCCCGAAACAGCTTCTTCTCCACTGTTCGTATTGTTTTGTCCGTTTTCTCCTGCGTTCGTACCTGATGCTTCGTCATTTCCCCCACATGCAGCAAGAACTGCCATTGATCCGATTGCAAATACGCTGAGTCCCACTTTTTTCACAGTATAACTCCTCCTTGGTTATTACCGATTATGTTTTTCTCTCACAACTTTCACTATAGTCCTGAATTATTAACCTTATATAAATGCTGTGTGAATGTTTGTAAATCATTTGTAAACATGTGCTTAACATAAAGGCGGCTGCGCTCTCCAATGCGCCTGCCAGCTGATTAATAACCGTCCGCTGCTGATTAATTCTCATCTTATTGAAGCCTATAATGACAATAGATTTTTTATAATGATTAATGAGACTCCTAATGATTAATAACCGGGCTGTAATGATTAATCCACCCCCGTTGCAGTTAAAACAGGCTCCTATAAGGAGTAATCGACCGCTTTCCAACTCCCCCCCGGTTCCTGTAAACAAAAAAGACTGTCCCATCGCTTTGGATGGAACAGTCTCTTAGTCGTCTTTGTTTTTAATCGATTCCTGGAAGCGGGGCGTGGCTGGAAACAAGCTTTTCGCTGCGAAGCTCTTTCCAGAAGTCCGTTGGAATTTTTTCGTTTAAAGCGGTCAGGTTGTCCTGAATCCGCTGCGGACGGGTCGCGCCGGGGATAACGGCGGCAACTGCCGGATGTTCTGCGGAAAACTGAATAGCGGCTGCATTGAGATTCACCTGGTGATTCTCTGCAATCCGTTTCATTTTATCGACGCGGTCCACGATTTCCTGCGGGGCTTCCGCATAATCGTAATGGTCTCCGCCGACAAGGACACCGGAGCCGAATGGAGCACCGACGACGACGTCCATGCCGTGTGCTTCTGCGTTCGGCATGAGACGCTGCAGCGCATGCTCATGGTTAAGCAAATTATAACGCGTTGCCTGCAGGGAGATGCCCGGCTGCATTTCTTCCAGTTCCATCGCAATTTCAATCGGCTCGGTCCGGTTGACACCGACTCCCCAATCCTGAATAACGCCTTCTTTTTTCAGACGTTCCAGTTCACGGAAAGCTCCGGTGCGTGCTTCGTCAAACCGTGCGAGCCATTCATCTCCCTGAAAGTCCGGGGAAATGTCGTGAACATACACATAGTCGAGACGGTCAGTCTGCAGGCGTGCCATGCTTTCTTCCAGAGAACGAAGCGTTGCGTCTCCGCTGTAGTCATCAATCACTTTGTTTTTTCGTCCGTATCCGAACAAGCCCTCTTTTTCTTCCTTTTCCTCGAGGACGAGGCGCCCTACTTTGGTGCTGAGCACAAAATCATCCCGGTTGTACTGGGAAAGTACTTCTCCAAGACGGATTTCGCTCAGTCCCGCTCCGTAAAATGGAGCTGTATCAAAATATCGTATGCCATGCTTCCATGCGGCTTCCACTGTCTGTTTTGCTTCATCATCAGGAATGTCCCGGAACATGTTCCCGAGGGGCGCTGTGCCGAATCCCATTTTATGCTGCTGTTTTAAGTCTGCCATTGTATCTTCTCCTTTCTTCACGTAAATTATTTTTCCGTTTCTTTTTCTTTCTAAACATCCGCACTGGACGGCAGACTTTGAGAGAAAGTCTTTTTCTACTGCGAAATATTTCTTCCGGCTGAAAATCCTTGAAGTTTTTCTCCGGAAAATGACAGGAATTCTTCAACATAGCCTTTTTCATACAAAAACGCACAGACTTGATTATCTGCGCGTACAGCTGATATTTTTGTTTAACGAATGTGATAAGGTGTTCCATTATCCGACCCCGAACACACTGAATCGCAGGATAACAATAACGTAATGGGCTGTCAACGCAGATAACAAATCACGCTTCAACTGTAAAAAAGCTAAGGGCAGACCGAACAGCAGTGATAAATACACAAATGACTGAAAGAATGCTCCGATCCCCTGCTCCAATAAAACATCCGGCAGATGAAGAAGGACATGCGGTATAACAGCAATTCCTAAACAGATTATTTTTTCACTACGTGTCTTCACTTGGTTGATTAAAAATAAGCAGAAAGCAAAGATAAAAAAACGAAAACTCACTTCTTCATATATCCCCGGATTGAACGCTGCGATAATAGCTGGAAATATAGCAGTGGAAACCGGTTCCATTCCCGCGGTCACCGCCATAACAATATTTACTGCACCAAGCACACTGCCTGCTGATAATCCTATTCCTACGGAAAGAAACAGCTGGCCAAGCGAAGAAGAACGTACCATTACAATCTTTGAACTTTGTCTGGAAAAAATCATCTGCGCCGCCACATATCCGGCGGCAGTAACAACACCGGCCGGGGGATTGATTAATCCTGCAAGCACGCCAAGAATAACAGCAGGGATGATATGCTTACGAGGCAGCGTCTTATATTTGATGATAATGAATATGGATAGAATAAAAACGAAAAGACTTGCAGCGGCCCACATTCTCTCCGTATGTGAAAATGCCATTCCTGACGCGGAAAAACCAAAATTCAGTGGAATAAAAAGATTGATAAACCAGGCTGCCATAAAAAAACCAAAAAAAGTGAAAAGCTTTCGTTTACTCCCCCTCTGCCTGTGAATATGAATAACCCCCTTTCAACACTTTTGAACGAATAAACATCTTAGAAGATATATAAAATAGGGTGGAAAAAATCTTCATTTCAGTCTGCCGCTTCCTTCCGGCTTATGTCCGCACTGCAACGAGCCGCCTGAAGATGTTACAGGCTCCTGCTGTCTGAATGAACAACGATTTTTTATTTGTCTGTTCTCCTGTTATTGATTTTCCTCAAAAGTTTAACTGTAAAAATAGTATAAAACAGAGCGATAAGACTTAGAGACGCAGTGTAATAAACTTGATTAAAAAGGCTGTCATGGAACTCTTCCAATGCCCCAGGGAGCACAGACACCAGCAGGACCGCTGTTATCACAACAGCTAATACGATATCCAATACTACTACGTCTTCTCCATTTAGAGTACGCATCCTGCCTTCTCTTTTTCTATTCAACATTTCTTTCCTTCTCAATGTCCTCTGCAATCTTTTTTCCGAATTGACCGAGACGGCCGTCAGCATAGGCCCGGATGACTTCCGGAAGGAGCGAACGAAGCGCTTCGTTAATATACACTTCGTCCCATCCTTCTTCTTTCATATCCAATTCCAGCTGTTTAGCCGCCCGGACAGCGTGGGAAGTAGCCAGTCTATTGACTTGTTCCGCTGTGTGTTCAGGTGCTGACTCCACACGTCCGATACAGGAATACCTTTTCCTCACGTGTTCATCCGCATCTTCGGAGACAAAAAGGCCGCTTCCGTTTCGTTTGAGACTTTCCGCATGTCCGATAAATTTCACAGACATCCAGTACAGCTCCGGAAAAGCTGTCCGGAGCTCCTCTGTTTCCAGTTTTGTTGCCATATTAATCAGCGTAGTTTTTTCAAGTGGTATGTTGTCCTTCTGAAGATCTTGTATGAAAGGAATTATTTGATCGGCAGGCAGGGCAAGAACAAGGTAATCCACTTCCCCGAGAGCTTTTTTACTTAAAACGTCCGCCGACAGTGCCTTCGCTGCTCTTTTGGCTTTATCGTTATCCGGGTGATACAGCCCTGTTTTCAGCTCCTGTTTCGCCCACTGCGTGAGCAGCGCGGTCCCGAGTTTGCCGATCCCGGCTGTTCCCCACACTACTTTTTCACTCATGCTTTTCCTCCTTTTTTACCCTCCGCCGAGTACGGCTTTCTTTGTTTTATTACAGCGGCGGCACTCGTATACTCTCAACGATCTGTTTTCTTCAGCATACCCGGTGTGATCGTAGCGGTGAAACCCAAGACGGCAAGGAACGGGCAGGTCTTTTTTTGCCTGCAGTGCTGTTCCTGCTTGCAAAAGAACGCCGGTTACGATCATTCCGATGGAAACGGGGGCCATTGTATCAAAAAATAAAATAAGTGACATAATTCCGGCCATAATGAGAATCATGCCCGCTGTGGTCAGTTTTGTCATTGTCTCCTCCTGAAAAAAGTCTGTAGTCATTCACAAAACTGCTGGATGGTTATCTTCCACAGAACGTTCAAAAATAACATGATTGTTCCTATTGTTTTTTCCTGTGAAATGTCATATTTTTATATAAGGA
>PWLM01000199.1 GCA_003560495.1 Bacillus sp. (in: firmicutes)
TAAGCACACGCTCTGTCTGTTCTCCATTGGCCTTCGTCGCGCCTTTTTCGATCTTGGAAATACCGTTAAAGATCGAAGTAGCAGCTTCTTTCATAACACCGTGCTTCAGAATCTGGCCGTCTGTGTCCTTGCCGAAGTGGATTACGTTCGTTGTAAAGTTCTGAACCTGCTTTCCACGCCCGATGGATACAGTTTTTGTGTCTCCATAAGAACCCTGACCGTGCAGGTACGTGGTGTTTTCAGATACAGTGTTGCCGTCATTCATCTGTCCAAGTGCCCAGTAAAGCTCAGCGTCCCGGCCATTGACCTGGCCGCGGCGGTTTACATAGGTTGTCACAGCATTAGCAAGGTTATCCACTGCACCGAAGCGGACTTTCGCTCCGTCTTCCACATATACTTCTGCTACGATGTTTGCTGCTGCTTCTTCACCGGAGCCTTCACTTAGATAGTTTTCGATATACGTCAGGGAGCTGTTCGCTTCCGCTACAATCAGAACGTGATTGAACAGTCCGAAACTTCCTTCATGTGCGAAGATAGCCTGAAGCGGCGATTTCACTTCTACACCTTCCGGAACGTAGATAAATACGCCGCCGTTAACAAGCGCTGCGTGGGCTGCTGTCAGGCTGTGTTCATCAACGGATACAGCATCCTTCATAAAGTACTTCTGCACGAGGTCACCGTGCTCTTTTAAAGCTGTTTCCATGTCGGTGAAAATAACACCCTGTTCACGGAGATTCTCCTGAACCGCCTGGTAAGTGGACCGGCCGTTCTTCTGTGTGATGAGATTTTCGACTTTGTCTTCCTCTCCGACAAGCGTGCGTACAGCGTCGGAAAGCTCTTTATATGATGAAGTGGCTTCTCCCTGCGCATCATAGGAAAAAGAAGTAAAGTTCCACTTCGTAATTTTTGTTTTATCAGGCTTTGGCAGCTCCAGCTTTCCTGCTTTTGAAAGAGCGTCCAGGCGTGCATTTGTAAACCATGCCGGCTCCTGACGGTCTTTGGAAAAGCTCTGAAGCTGTTGTTCATTTACTGGAAACGTTAATTCCGTCGTCATGTGTACATCCTCCTTCTGCAGCTTATTCCTGCCCTACTCGCTCGTCTTCAATACCGAGTTCTTCTTTAATCCATTCGTAGCCCTGCTCTTCAAGCTTCTGTGCAAGTTCCGGTCCGCCGGATTTTACGATGCGTCCCTGCATCATAACGTGTACATAGTCAGGCTGGATGTAGTTAAGAAGACGCTGATAGTGAGTGATAATCATGCATCCGAAATCGTCACTGCGAAGCTCGTTGATTCCTTTGGCAACAACTTTCAGTGCATCGATATCCAGTCCGGAGTCAATTTCGTCCAGGATGGCGATCTTCGGCTCCAGCATAAGAAGCTGGAGAATTTCGTTACGCTTCTTCTCCCCGCCGGAGAACCCTTCGTTCAGGTAACGGTGCTGGAAGGACTGGTCAATTTCAAGCATTCCCATTTTATCGTCAATTTTACGGATAAACTGCATGAGGGATACCTGGTCGTCTTCAGCACGGTCCGCATTCATTGCAGAACGAATAAAGTCTGCGTTAGTCACACCGGACACTTCGCTTGGATACTGCATCGCAAGGAAAAGTCCGGCACGGGCACGCTCGTCAACTTCCATGTCAAAAAGGTCTTCTCCGTTGAAAGTTGCTTCCCCGCTTGTCACTTCATAGTTCGGGTGACCCATAAGAGCGGATGCCAGGGTGGATTTACCTGTTCCATTCGGCCCCATAATGGCGTGGATCTCGCCGCCCTTTACATCTATTCCAAAACCTTTCAGAATCTCTTTTTCTTCAATGGATACATGAAGATCTTTTACACTTAAGCTTGGCTTGGTCATAACGTATACCTCCATCTTTTTTTGAAAGTTAGTTTATAATCATGTTAAGATAATAGGCATGAAAATAGGAAGCGCTGAGCTTCCCATCAGCCTTCTATCAGAACAGAAGAATCCTCAATAGATCCCTAAATTATTTTCATTCTAATCTTATCTTATATGTATAGTGAGTTCAAGTCATACGCTTAATTCTTTTTCATATCCCTGGAACCGCACCGGTTCTGCTCTTCCTCTTCTTTTCACACCAATATACCCAGAATCCTTCTATTCTCAATAGGAGGATTTTTTAATCTCTAATTGAGAATAAATATTAATTAGATTAGTTTCTCAGAAAGTCCCCCTCTCAGACCCTCATAAGCAGCAGAAAAGCTGTTCCGGCGCTCATTATAAAAACAAAAAACTTTATTGACTAAACAGGCCGTTTTTCTATTGTGACACTCGTCGGAACAGAGCGGACACTTTCTATTTCTTTCTCCCTGGCTGCCCTGAGAATAAAAAAATGAACGTTCGCTTTCGTTTCCATGGAGAGGCTTTCCGAGCGGGCCGTCCTCAGCTAATTCTGCCCTTCTTTTGTCGGTCAGAGTGGGGCTCGGCCCTGCTCGCTCTGGAGTCCCTCCATGTCCACTACAGCTTCCGGTAAAACGACCGCGTTCTATTATCTTTCGAAGGAAAAAGCAGGAGATGTAAAACGAACGATAGAAAAGACTGTTTTCACCTATTGTGGTGCAATGATTTTGTATGAATGTCTCTGTTAAAGCTCCGGGTTGTTCTTGAAAGAATTACTTAGGCCTCGGTTTTACGGAATAAAGAACTGTGCTCATGAAAAGCAGAACTTTTCTTTTTTCATAAAGAAAACAAAGCGGAACCGGCCCGTGGAAGAAGGACATTGGAGAATAGGGCGCAGCCTGCCCGAAAATCTCCTCTATGGCATGCCGTTTGAAAGCGAAGTGTTTCTCCACTTATCGACAGCCGACTTTAACATTGCTTTCTCCCTGAATAAAGAAGAGCCGGGAAGCATCCGCTTCCCGGCTTAGGTGATATTATCCATTAATAAATTGCTCTACGATCTTTTGACTCGTTTCATAGTCTTTCTGCCGGCTGTTTTCCACTTCAAGACGGTTATCAAGTGTGCGGTTGTACTCTGCGTACCCCATTCCGTGCGTTGAATGCATAGCTCGTTCCATTCCAGCAGTTGTTTTCGTATCAATTTGATGGATAGTAAATCACGTTCCTTCCAAAATGTTTTTCCGCTTATGTGTCGGATATTTCATATTTTACCACCCGGCTCTTTGTGAACCAATGCGCATACAAAGTCATATTTTCTGACAATTCTGTATTCTGCTCTCTCGTTATTTCTCACCTGCTTTATCTTAATTATTTGGTGGTTTTCCTCCCTTATACTTCTGATATCAAAAGTAGCACGTGCAATTGTGAACATTTTATGTCTAAATCTGTCCTGAACATGTTCCTGGTATTGCGGCACTTATGATTTTTACTCGTACATCCAGACTTTTTTGTCTGTAAAAAAAAGCAGCCACGGCAAAATGATTGCCGAAGCTGCTTTATGAAAAAGGTTTAATCTTCTACAGGGACTACTGCGCCTTCATAGTTATCCTCAATATATTCCCTTACCTCGTCAGATAGAAGAACCTCTACGAGTGTTTCAATACGGGCATCGTTTTCGTCTTCGCTTCTTGCTGCTACGACGTTGGCATAAGGGTTATCCTGGTCAGCCGATTCCATAGCAATTGCATCTTCTGTCGGGCTGAGTCCCGCGTCAAGCGCATAGTTGGAATTGATCAGAACAGCATCACCTTCATTATTATCGTAAGCTGTTGGAAGAAGTGCCGCTTCTACGTTGTCCTGGAAGTTGAAGTCGTTTGGATTTTCTGCAATATCGTCAATCGTTGCTTCCACACCTGCTCCTTCTTCAAGTGTAATGAGATCTTCTTCTTCAAGCATCATAAGAATGCGTCCGTGATCAGCTATAGAACTGCTCATAATGATTTCCGCGCCTTCCGGCAGCTCTTCCAGTGAACCGTAATCCTGGGAGTAAATACCGATCGGCTCAATATGAATACCGCCCATGTTCACGAAATCAAAGTCGTGCTCTTCTATTTGCGATTCAAGATAAGGAACGTGCTGGAAATAGTTCGCGTCAATTTCCCCGTCAGCGAGCGCTTCGTTCGGAAGAATATAATCATTAAACGTTTGAATTTCAAGCTCCACTCCTTCTTCTTCCAGAAGCGGCTCGGCAAACTCCAGAATTTCAGCGTGAGGTACGTTGGAAGCTCCTACTCTAAGCGGCTCTGAATCCTCTGCTGCTTCTTCACTCTCTTCTCCGTTATTTTCTTCCGCAGCATCTTCCGTGTTGTTTTCCTCGTTAACATCGGCTCCGTCGTTATTATTATCCTCATCTCCACATGCTGCAAGCAGGGAAATGGATACTGCACTTAACGCTGTAAGCTTCAATACTTTTTCCATAACAAAAAACCTCCTGATTATCTTTTATCTAATTTATTTGTAATATAATCGCCGATAAACTGAAGAATAAAGACGATTATGAGTACGATGATTGTTGCCGTGAATGTAATTTCCGGATTATTCCGCTGGAAGCCGTCCCTGAAAGCAAGATCTCCGAGCCCACCGGCTCCGATAACCCCCGCCATGGCAGTGTAGCTTACGAGGGCGATCGCCGTGACCGTAATACCTGACACGAGAGCCGGCATTGATTCCGGCAGCAGTACTTTACGGATAATCTGTCCGTTGGTCGCTCCCATTGCTTTGGAAGCTTCAAAAACTCCTTTATCGATTTCCCGCAGGGCTATTTCCACCATTCGTGCATAAAAAGGGGCGGCACCAATTATCAATGCAGGAAGGGCAGCCGAAGGCCCAAGCATCGTTCCAAGCATCGTCCGGGTGAATGGAATAAGAAGTACGATTAATATAATAAACGGAATCGAACGGAAGATATTTACGTATGCCCCGATTATGAAATGAGCTGTTTTATTCTGCCAGAGCTGTCCCCTGTCTGTCAAAAACAAAAGCAGACCAAGCATGATACCAAATATAAAAGTGAAAAGCAGTGCTATGACAGTCATATAAAGCGTTTCTACTGTAGCATCCCACATATTTTCCCAGTTCACTTCGCCAAACAGTACTGATGCAGCAATCAATTTACCCACCGTGAATCACCTCAACTTCCACCTGCTGGGCACGAATATAATCGACCGCTTCCTTCACCGTATTCTTTTCTCCGCGCATACTTACATATAAAGAACCGTAGGATCCATGCTGCGTCTGGGAAATTTTTCCCTGCAGAATGCTGATATCAACTTCAAATTGACGGATGACATCCGTAATAAGCGGGCGCTGAGTTTCTCCGCCGACAAACGTCAGCTGAAGCACCTGGCCGATGCCTTCTTCACCGAACAAATGGTTCAGTGCTTCCTCTGTTTCTTCGGGTTCAGTTACCTGCTTAACAAATTCTTTTGTCATTTCCTGCCGGGGCCGACGGAATATATCAAGGACATCCCCCTGCTCAACGATTTTACCATTCTCCATTACTGCCACCCGGTGACATATTTTTCGGATGACATGCATTTCATGAGTAATCAGTACAATCGTCAGACCAAGCTTCTTATTTATGTCTACAAGCAGGTCAAGTATAGAGTCTGTCGTTTTCGGATCCAGTGCCGAAGTTGCTTCGTCACAAAGCAGTACTTTCGGATTATTTGCCAGGGCCCGTGCTATGCCCACCCGCTGCTTCTGACCGCCGCTCAGCTGGGATGGATAGGATCCTCCGCGTCCTTCGAGTCCGACGAGCTTGATGAGCTCGTCCACCCTTTCTTTCTGCTCACTTTTGGAAAGACCCTTAATTTCCAGAGGAAAAGCGATGTTTTCTGCTACTGTCCTCGACCAGAGAAGGTTAAAATGCTGAAAAATCATGCCGATTTCCTGGCGCGCTTCCCGAAGCTGCCTGTTTTTAAGCGTATGCATCGGCTTTCCTGCTACTTCCACAGTCCCTTCGGAAGGAGCTTCCAGCATGTTCAGCATGCGGATGAGTGTACTTTTGCCTGCACCACTGTATCCGATAACACCAAAAATCTCTCCCTGATCTATCGTCAGGTCAATGTCATCCACAGCTGTCACGGCGCCATCTTTTGTATTGAATACTTTCGCCAGTTTCTGCAGAGTAATCAAACCATCTGCTCCTTTCTTTCTTTTACTATTATTCCTATCACTTTAGTTCGTTTAACGCACAAAAGTGTTTTCAGAAAAAAAAAGACATAAAAAAAGCCTTTCTACAACACAGATAAGTAGAAAGGCTCACGAAATCGAGTCTTAAATCTTATCTGTTGAAGGATTTTCCTTCAAAGGAATTGGCACCTTCCAGGCTTCTGCCTGGTGGTTGCCGGGTTTCATCAGGCCAGTCCCTCCACCACTCTTGATAAGAAATATGCACTTTTTAGTCTAAGATGGATAATATCACTGGCAGATAAGCTTGTCAACAATTTGTTACTTACGTATGAGTGTGCGGTTTTTGCATAAAACTATTATAAAATTTGGTGTTGAGGACTGGAGGAAACTTCGCTCCAGCCCGGGCTGTGTCAGCCCTTGAAATAGGAGCTTATTCACAACCTGCACATGTGTAATTCAGTTGGAATCACCCCGATAAAAAACACCACAGCATTAACTGCCGCGGTGTTTTTCAGTTTCCTGTACAATCTCTTGTGCATCTGCATGGTCTTCCGGGGATTCATCAATATGATTCCAGAGAACTTCCCCATTGTCATCAAACAACCATGTGCCTCCCTGGATAGAAACGTCGGCAGAAGTCATCGATTTTTTTACGACGGATTTCTGCTCCGCCTTCTCAGGTAGCAGTTCCTTCACTTTGCCTTTCAAAACCCCGACACCGGATTTAACGAGAAGTTTTCCTTTTGACATGCTTTTATGGCCCATATCTTTGTAGGCCTTCCGTTCCGGATCTCCATAAATCGGAAACGGATACGGATCGAAAGCATCCAGAAATTCCTGTACAAACTCTCCATTATGAGGAACGATTACTACGATCTGAAAGCCGTTTTTCTTAATATCTTCACTGTGCTCACGCAACTGCGCGAGAAATTTCCTGCAGTAAGGTCAGCCAAGGTGACGGCCGAATGCTACAACCGTGTGCTGCTTCTCTACAATATCCTCAAGGTTTACGTGCTCTTTGCTGCTCGTTTCGAGCGTGTAATTTAAATTCATGAAAAGACAACCTCCCATTTCGGTTAATACTGCTGTTATTCCCTGAATTGTTCTTTACTAAAACCTTCTCATACTGCTTTTGAAGCGTTTCCACGAAAAAAGCCTGCTTCCCGATGGAAACAGGCTTTCTTATTAATCTTCGTCGATCATTTCTTTGTAGGCATCCGCGTCCATCAGCTTGTCCATCTCACTCTTGTCAGAAGGCTCAATGATAACCATCCATGCTTTTTCATACGGTGATTCGTTTACAAGCTCAGGCTCGTCTTCCAGACTTTCGTTAATTTCCACGACTTTGCCTGTCACCGGTGCATACAGTTCAGATACCGTTTTCACTGATTCCACACTTCCAAACGGTTCTCCCGCTTCCAGTTCATCTCCCGGCTCCGGAAGCTCTACAAATACAATATCGCCTAGCTCGGACTGGGCAAAATCCGTAATACCGATGCGTACTTTTCCATCTTCTTCTTTTACCCATTCATGTTCCTCTGAATACTTCATATCTTTTGGCAGACTCATAGGATCGATCCCTCCATCAATATAATGTCAATTCGAGATTTCTTTCGGCCGCAGGTTATGTAACGGCAGGTAACAGCTGTCTTCCTTTCCACTATAATACATGCTGCTTTCTCCCTGCAACACATTGCCGCTATTTCCACATCTCTTCGTAAGTTTCTTCTTTGAATCCCAGAGTGATATTTTCCCCGTCTGTCGCAAGGGGACGTTTAATCAGCATACCGTCGGAAGCAAGAAGCTCCAGCAGTTCCTCTTCAGAAGATTCTCCGATTTTATCCTTTAATCCTAGTTCACGGTATTTTTTTCCGCTTGTATTGAAGAAGCGGCGGATCGGGAGCCCGCTTTCCCTGTACATTTCCCGCAGCTGTTCTTTTTCCGGCGGATTTTCCACGAGGTTTATTTCTTCGTACTTCACCTCATTATCATCCAGCCACTTTTTTGCTTTTCTGCATGTTCCGCATTTCGGGTAATGATAAAAAGTTAAACCCATATAATCACTCCTTTCGTTATTATCTATTGTATCGGTTCCTGCATTTATGCGCACACCCTTTTTTATTCCATCTCTGAAAAACTCCTCCGGTAATTTGGCAGTCACTGTACAGAACGGAGCAGAATCCGGGAAAAAAGGAAGATCACTGCAGGTTTTTTTACAGCCGGAAACGAATTTTACTGCAGTAATCAGCGTTGTTTTCCCGGCATTTTTCAAAGAAAGAGCCCGGAATCACGTGGGGAGACGTGAAGCCGGGCCTTTCTTCAAGAGAGAATGTTCTTTCTGCATTCAGAAAGAGTGTTTATAGTATTTTAGGACAGGGAACTGCCCTAAATTTGATAATAACTTAAACGACGTAGCGCTCTTCCTCGATGACACGTTTAGCAAGTTCACGCTTTTTCTGGATAAGATCGATCGGCGTGTGGCGCGTCAGTTTTTTCAGAATCGACAGCATCGTACGCAGGCTGTCTCCTTCTTCAAGTGTTACGAGGGATTCTTTTGCAATAGCTTCGATGTTGTTGAACGCTTCCTGCGTGTACACCTGTGTCATGAGAAGCTTCTGATGAGATTTTTCTTCTCCGGAAGCAGCCATCGCTTTTTCGGTACGGAGAATCATCGACTCAATGTTAAACACTTCGTTAACGATGTCTGCTGTATTGGCGAGAAGTTCCTGTTCTTTCTGCAGCTTTTCTCCATATTTCTGGGCAGCTGTCCCTGCAATCATAAGGAAAATCTTCTTCGCATTGGCAAGCAGGTAGCGCTCCTGTTCAAGCGGCTCATCACCAGCTTCTTCCGGCATCATCATCATCAATTCTTCCTGAAGGCCCTGGGCCTGCTCGAGAAGAGGAAGCTCTCCTTTCATCGCTTTGCGGAGGAGTGTGCCCGGAACGAGCATCCGGTTAATTTCGTTTGTTCCTTCAAAGATTCTGTTAATACGGGAGTTACGGTACATTGTTTCCACTTCGTACTCTGCCATGAATCCATATCCCCCGTGAATCTGCACCGCTTCATCCACGACAAAGTCGAGCACTTCCGAACCGAAAAACTTATTGAGGGAGCATTCGACAGCATATTCTGCAATTGCATTGCCGACGGCTTCTCCGTCTTTCTGCTCTTCTTCGGAAAGACTTTCAAAAGCGTCGTTAATCAGACCGCCGGTGCGGTAAATCGTGCTTTCCATGGCATACGTTTTTGCTGCCATTTCAGCAAGCTTTTTCTGAATCAACGTGAACTTTGAAATTGGCAGTTTAAACTGCTTACGCTCATTCGCATATTTTGCGGAAATTTCGATGGCACGCTTTGCGCCCCCGATGCATCCCACGCCAAGCTTGTAGCGCCCGATGTTCAAAATGTTAAAGGCTATAACGTGTCCCTTGCCTTCCTGTCCGAGAAGATTTTCTTTCGGTACTTTGGCATCCTGAAGAATCAATGTTCTCGTGGAAGAACCTTTAATACCCATTTTCTTTTCTTCCGGACCGACAGAAACTCCGTCGTACTCTCTTTCTACGATGAAAGCGGAAAAGTTTTCGCCGTCAATTTTTGCATAAACAACAAACACATCTGCAAAACCAGCGTTCGTGATCCACTGCTTTTCACCGTTCAAGACATAGTGGGAGCCATCGTCAGACAGCACGGCCGTTGTTTTTGCGCTCAGTGCGTCTGAACCGGAAGTCGGCTCCGTCAGGGCGTAGGCTGCAATTTTTTCTCCGGTAGCAAGTGCCGGAAGATACTGTTGTTTCTGTTCTTCTGTTCCAAAGAAAACAATTGGAAGAGAACCGATACCAACATGGGCACCCTGTGTCAGGGAAAAAGAGCCTGCAAGGGCGAATTTTTCTGTAATAAGAGAAGAACTGATTTTATCAAGTCCTATCCCGCCGTACGCTTCCGGCACATCTGCACCAAGCAGTCCGAGCTCTCCTGCCTGCTTTAACAGACGGACTGAACGATCGAATTCATGGTTTTCGATATACTCAATCTCCGGAAGAACTTTGTTTTTAACAAAGTCTTCTGTCGTCTTTCCAATCATCTTGTGCTCTTCTGTAAGGTCTTCCGGTGTGAAAACGTCTTCTGCTGTCTGGGATTCAAGCAGGAATCCGCCGCCTTTTACTCTTTCGGTTGTTGCCATATTTTATCATCCTCTCAAGTTTAAAGTAATTCGAACACGCCTGCGGCACCCATGCCGCCTCCGATACACATTGTGACTACACCAAACTGTTCATTACGGCGCTTCATTTCATGAATAAGGCTTAATGTCAGCTTTGTACCGGTACATCCGAGTGGATGACCAAGAGCAATCGCCCCGCCATTGACGTTGACTTTGTTATGATCAAGGTTTAGATGACGGATTACCTGGAGAGCCTGGGAAGCAAACGCTTCGTTCAGTTCAAACAGTCCGATGTCCTCAAGAGAAAGCCCTGCCTGTTTGACGGCTTTTGGAATTGCTTCGACCGGCCCGATACCCATCACTTCCGGAGCAACACCTGCCACGGCAAACGAACGGAACTTCACGAGTGGCTGCAGACCGTCCTGTTCCGCTTTTTCCCGGTCCATCACGAGAACAGAAGCTGCACCGTCACTCATCTGGGAAGCATTCCCTGCTGTTACTGTTCCATTATATGGGTTAAAAGCAGGGCGAAGCTGCCCCAGCGATTCCTTCGTTGTATCTTCCCGGATCCCTTCATCGCGGGAATGAGTCACTTCTTTTTCCCAAAGCTTATTATTTCCGTCCACTCCCCGGAGTGTTACCGGGACCGGCACAATTTCGTCATCAAAACGACCGTTTTTCACAGCGTCTGCTGCCCGTTTATGACTTTCAGCCGCGAAGGCGTCCTGGTCGTCCCTGGAGACTCCGTAGCGTTTAGCTACTTCTTCTGCTGTAAAGCCCATCCCCATGTAATATTCAGGAGCATTTTCCACGAGTGACGGGTTTGGGGCGATCACATGCCCTCCCATCGGGATCAGACTCATAGATTCTGCTCCGCCGGCAATGATTGCTTCCGACTGGCCGAGCATAATCCGCTCCGCTCCGTATGCAATACTCTGCAGGCCGGAGGAACAGTAGCGGTTGATCGTAATAGCCGGCACCTGCTGCGGCAGGCCTGCGAGCGCGGAGATGTTTCTTGCCATGTTCATCCCCTGCTCTGCTTCCGGCATGGCACAGCCGATAATAACGTCTTCCACACGCTGCGGGTCAAAGTTATTTGCACGTTTTAATGTTTCTTTTATGGTAACCGCAGCCAAATCGTCCGGACGGACACTGGCAAACGTTCCTTTTTTCGCTTTTCCGACAGGAGTTCTTGCTCCTGCAACTATAACTGCTTCTTTCACTTCAGATCCCCTCCTTCAACTAGTTGCGCAGCGGCTTGCCTGTTGTCAGCATATGCTGCATACGCTGCTGGGTTTTCGGCTCACCTACAAGACTGAGAAATGCTTCTCTTTCCAAATCAAGCAGGTACTGTTCATCTACTTTCGTACCGTAAGGAACACGTCCGCCTGCAAGAACAAAGGCCAGTTTTTCTGCGATTTTCAGATCGTGGTCAGAAATGTGTCCTCCGAACTTCATTGTCTTTGCCCCAAGCAGCATCGTAGCGTATCCTCTCTCCCCGACAACCGGAATCGCTTCCCGTTTTGGTGCACGGTAGCCCTGGTTATACAGGTAAAGCGATTTCTGCTTCGCATCATGAAGAAGGTGATCTCCGTTAATACTAATATCATCCTGCGGCCGGATAAATCCGAGTCCTTCCGCTTCGTGGGCACTCGTGCTGACTTTTGCTGTTGCAATTGTTTCAAAAACCTTATTCGAAACCGCCTGAAGATCAATGTTCGTTCCTTCCGGCAGGCTGTTCACATGACGAAGGTAAAGTTCTTTATTCCCTCCGCCCCCCGGAATCAGGCCGACACCTGCTTCAACGAGACCCATGTATGTTTCCATGGAAGCCTGAATTCCTGCTGCGGGCAGGCAGACTTCTGTTCCGCCGCCGAGCGTCATTTGGAATGGAGCCGCTACGACCGGTTTTTCAGAATAGCGGATTTTCGCCATGGAGTTCTGGAACTGCCGGACAACGAGATCAATTTCCGGGAAGTTCATATCCTGCGCTTCCATGAGCATCATCATCAGGTTGGCCCCGACACAGAAGTTTTTACCCTGGTTATTAATTACGAGACCTTTGTAGTTCTTTTCCACTTCGTCAACAGACTTGTTGATCATCTGCATGACGTCCAGGCCGATCGAATTGTTCGGTGATGTAAATTCGAGTACAGCAATATCATCGCCAATGTCTATCAGGGATGCCCCTGCGTTTTTCATCACGACGCTGCTGTCTGTTTTAGTGGTTTTAAGATGAATCACTTTTTTATTTATCGCGGCATCTTTGTAGCTGCCTTCCTGATAGTAGCGGGCGTGTCCCTCGTAGAAGTTCGTTCTGCCTTCTGCGAGCATTTTTTCCACCCATTCCGGAATCTCTTCTCCTTCTTCTTTCATACGGCTGACGGATTTTTCGACGCCAATCGCATCCCATGTTTCAAAAGGTCCGAGTTCCCATCCGAAGCCCCATTTCATCGCCTGATCCACATCGTAAAGGGAATCGGCTACTTCATAGCATTTTTCTGCTGCATAAAGCAGAGTCGGCTTTAAAATATTCCATACGAGCTGACCGGCTTTGTCATCTGCATATACGAGCGTCTGGATTTTAGCTGCTTTTCCTTTCGCCTGCTTACTCTGCTGTACGGAAGGCGCTTTCATTTTACGGCGCGGTACATATTCCATGGATTCATAGTCCAGCTCGTAAATTTCGCTGCCTTTGTCTGTTTTCTGTTTTTGATAAAAACCTTTTCCTGTTTTACTGCCCAGCATATTTTCGTCAATCATTTTTCTCATAAATGCCGGCGGGTCAAAAACTTCTTTCTCTTCCCCTTCCAGTTGTGCATATACGTTTTCCGCTACGTGCATGAACGTATCGAGACCTACAACATCCAGCGTACGGAAAGTAGCACTTTTCGGACGTCCGATCGCTGGTCCGGTTACAGAATCCACTTCACCGATCGAGTAGCCGCCTTTCATCATTTCCCTGACTGTCACGAGAAGACCATAAGTGCCTATCCGGTTACCGATAAAATTAGGCGTGTCCTTCGCTTCCACTACTCCTTTGCCGAGAACATCTTCACCAAACTGCTTCATAAAGGAAAGCACCTGCGGGTCTGTGGCGTTTGTCGGGATTACTTCCAGGAGTTTTAAATATCGCGGCGGGTTAAAAAAGTGAGTGCCGAGAAAGTGCTTCTGAAAATCTTCCGAACGTCCTTCTGCCATAGCTTCCACAGAAATTCCGGATGTGTTGGAACTGATAATTGATCCTTTTTGACGGTGTTCATCCACCTGGGCAAAAACTTTTTGTTTTATCTCCAGGTTTTCAACTACTACTTCGATAACCCAGTCAACTTCCTGAAGGCGGTGCATATCGTCTTCAAAGTTGCCCGGCTCGATTAAATCCGCATTTTCCGGGCGTGAGAGCGGGGCCGGCTTCTGCTTTTTCAGCTTTTTTACAGCTTCTGCCGAAAGTTTGTTCCGGGCTTTTTTCATTTCCTTCGTTGCTACACTGCCTCCACTGTCCTGTGCTTCCTTCGGTACAATGTCCAGAAGAAGTACTGGAATCCCAATGTTTGCCAAATGCGCTGCGATTCCTGATCCCATAATTCCAGAGCCGAGCACTGCTGCTTTTTTAATATGACGTGACATGTGAAACCTCCTTGCAGTCTATTTTTTGAATGAATACTCATTCATTTTTGCAGTAAAAAAATAATTCCTTCGCTTCTTTTACTATATATAATTTCCTGACGTTATGCAACAAGAAATGTCAAAAAATTTCTTCAATGACTTTTCCGTTCCTTTCTTCCTCATGAAAACAACTTTCTTAATTTTCAATTCGTACAGGCAGCAAAAAAGAAGCAGGCATTTATGGAAATCCATGAATGCCTGCTTCTTTAATATTGTCAAGCGCCTTAAGTTAATGACATTAACATAAGGTTGGGTGCTTTCAGAGAATAATGAATTATTCAGCATCGTCACCTTCACCTGCTGCATTAATCTTATAAATCAGACCGTCATCAGTAGCTGCAACAAGCGCTCCATCCTCAGTTACAAGAATATCACGGAAACGTTCGCCTTCTTCCGTTAATAAACGTTCTTCTCCAACGATGAGGTCATCTTCAATGACGACACGTACAATATAGTTCGGCGCTAAACCACCAATGAACAAGTTGTTCTCCCATTCAGGAATTGCGTCGTTATCGTAGAATGACATACCACTTGGTGCACTTGTTGGATCCCAATAATATACTGGTTCAACAAAGCCCTGCTCCTCGTGTTCTGAAATGCCTTCATTGACAAATTCACCACTGTACTCGAGACCATAAGAAACAATTGGCCATCCATAGTTCTCGCCTGGTTCAATAATATTCAGTTCATCCCCAGCTTCTGGACCGAATTCAGCAATCCATAAGTCTTCTGTTTCAGGGTGGAAGTCCGCACCTTGAATATTACGGTGACCGTAGCTGTAAATACCATCCAGTGCGTCTTCATCTTCGATAAATGGATTCGTATCTACTGCTTCTCCATCTTGTGTAATGTGAATTACTTTGCCTAAGTAAGCATCCAAGTCTTGTGCACGTTCGCGGATTGGATCATCTGAACGCTCACCAGTTGTTAAGAACAGGTTGTCCTCATCATCAAAAATAATACGTCCACCATAGTGTAAGCTGCCATCATATGCTGGTTCTGCCTGGAAGATTACTTCAAAATCTTCAAGTGAAGCTTCATCTTCTGATAGAACACCTTTACCGACAGCAGTTACAGTACCACCTTCAATATCTTGAGCAAACGTCATAAATACTAATCTTGATTCGTCAAAATCAGGTGCAATGGTTACATCAAGCAACCCACCTTGCGCGTCGTTATTTACTTCTGGTGTACCTTCGATTGGATCTGAAACAGAACCATCTTCAAGGTCTATAATAAAAAGTTCTGCTGAATCTCTCTGCGTAACAAGTAAGCGGTTTGTATCAAACTCTTCCATACCCCAGGACACACCAAGATCCTCAGCAACAACTTCCACATCTAATTCTGCTTCAGTCTCTACTTCAGGTGCTCTTGTTTGTTCTGGAAATGCTGGTTCAAATTCAGTAACTTTTGGTTCAGATTCTGCACTTCCATCAGCTTCTGTACTTTCATCAGCGCCCTCGTCAGTACTTTCTTCTGTTGAAGCATCCTCGCCATCACTTTCTTCTGTTACCGCATTCGAGTCATCAGTTGATTCTTCGTCTGAAGTATCATCATTGCCACATGCTGCAACCACCAGCACAGTAGAAAGCGAGAGAGCAAGCAGGCCGTTTTTCTTCAGCTTTTTCATTCTGTAATCATCCCTTTCCATAACCAGTCCCTTAGTGCTTATAAACCTACCATAAATTAACTTTTCATTTCAATTTTCTGAATTTATAAAACCCTAGTTCTAAAGCATGGTTTAGCGACATATCAAAAGAACGGCCTCACCATCGGGCATTCCTCCGGAAAAACAGCGAACGTTCCGAGAAGAAACCTTCCCTCAGCTAAATCTCATGGAAGGTTTGTGGAAATGGTTAAAAGAATCGGTGATTAATAACGTCTTCTTTCCGAATGTCCAAAAGATTACGTTGAAAGTAAGAGAATTCATCCGCAATATCAGCCACAGGCACGAAGAGATCATCGACCGTCTTTGTATGCGACTATAAATCGGACCCATATATTCAACTTATATATTTACTAATAGAATATACTTTTTAACAACCTAAAAAAGCACCCCGGTAAAAACCGGAGTGCTTTTCTATAATTTATCAGGAGGATCGTTTCATGAAGCCTGTGTATCGTCTGTCGATCAGCTGGCTCTCGATACGTTTCATTGTATCAAGTGCTACACCGACTACGATAAGAAGACCGGTACCACCAATCTGCACTGCAGGAGGCAGCCCTGCAAGCTGCCCGAGAATAAGCGGCAGAATTGCTACGGTCGCGAGGAAAAGCGACCCGACGAACGTCAGACGGTAAAGAAGCTTCACAATATAATCCTGTGTTGCTTTACCCGGACGTACTCCTGGGATAAATCCATTCTGTCGCTGCAGATTCTGCGCCATCTGCTCCGGGTTCATCTGCACGAACGTATAGAAATACGCAAAAGCAATGATCAAGAGAGCATACACAACCATCCCGATTGGATTCGTATAATCGAAAGTCTGGACCACCCACGTTGCAATGGGACTGCCTTCTCCTACGAAGTTAGCCACAGTCGGCGGAAAAATAAACAGAGACATCGCAAAGATAACCGGGATTACCCCTGCGGCGTTTACTTTTATCGGCAGGTGGGACGACTGGCCGCCGGTAGCGCGGCCGCCCGCAGCAACCTGCTTCGCGTACTGGACAGGCACTTTACGTTCTGCCTGCTGAACGTAAATAACACCTACTACAACTGCAAGAATCGCAAGTACAATCAGTGCGACTATAATAATATTCATAAACAGCTGCTCGCCGGCATCCGCAATATAAATGGAATAAAGCTGCACGACACCGTTCGGAATTCCTGCTGCAATACCAGCGAATATCAGAATGGAAATCCCGTTCCCTACACCTTTTGCCGTTATCTGCTCACCGAGCCACAGAAGAAATGCTGTCCCTCCGGTAAGAGTAATGGCAATAAGCAGGTATGTTGCAATGGACGGATCCGGCACAAGACCCGGCATAATGTTATTGAAACCAATAGACATACCGAGAGCCTGAACGAAAGCGATACCGATTGTTCCGTATCTTGTAACCTGTGCCAGTTTTTTGCGTCCTGCATCCCCTTCCCGGGACCACTCTGCAAATTTAGGTACTACGTCCATACGAAGAAGCTGCACGATAATCGAAGCAGTAATATATGGCATAATTCCCGTCGCAAAAATTGAGAAGTTTTCCAGTGCGCCACCGCCAAACTGGTTGAGAAAACCTAACGCTGCCAGGCCTTCAAAATCGACAGCATCAGCGTTGACACCCGGCGCCGGCAGATGCGCCCCGATACGGAATACCACCAGTATGGAGAGCGTGAATAAAATTTTATTACGCAGATCCCCTGCGCGGAACATCCCCTGTAATGCATTAAACATAAAATCTACACCTCTGTTCATTTCAAATATATATGATGCTGCACATTCGTTATGTGCTCTGCGATGTGTTACCATCTGCTTCTTTGTAAAGCTTTGGAACTATCGACTATTCAGAAAAATACTGCCTTATTAGTCTATCATATTCAAGCAGGAGGTGCGTGGACAATTTTACCTATCGTGAAAAAAATTTAATAATTGTCTATCGAACTTTGTTTTTGCAGCCTCCCGGCGGCAGAACAAGGTTCTATCCCCCTCCTTAAAGAAGCATGCTTAAAAAGCTGCCCCGAAAACGCAGACAGCTTTTTCATCATTTATCCTATACTGATTTTCCTCTGCCGCCTGACTGGAAAGAACAGCTGTTCAGGAATTTTCCGCCTTCCACACAGCTTCTTCATAGGCTTCTTTTGACTGCAGTCCGGTCATTTTGTCGTTCCCAATGATAAAAGCAGGGACCGCCTGAACCTGGTCTTTCTGATGGGCACGGCGTATAGATTCCTGCCTTGCCTCAGAATACTGTCTTTCTTCGAGCGCTTTCAGAAACTTATCTCCAGGAAGGCCGCTGTCTTCTGCCAGCTTTGTCAGCACCTGGAGATCCCCTATGTCTTTCCCTTCTTCGTAAAAAGCCCGAAAAACACGGTGCGCATACTCATTTCCCTTATGAAATTCTTTGGCAAAGAGCAGCCCTTCATGAGCATAATGCGTATGAGGCTGCGGATCCGTCATATTCAGTTTCATCGTTACACCTAATTTTTCTGCCAGTGGCAGAATGGACTGATGCCAGGCCTGCTGAATGTAGTTACTGTGGGGACTCAGCGTTTCATGGGGATAGGGCCGGAGTTCAAAAGGCAGCCAATCCACCTCCACGTCTTTTCCTTTTATAGCTTCAAAAAGCGGAACCTCCGCCAAATAGCAGAAAGGTCAGACGAAATCACTGTAGATCTTTATTTTTACGGTCATAGTTTTTCTCCTCTCAATATTAATTTTGTCTGAGCCGTTGGAAAATGTTTATCTTTCATGTCGGTGTAATTTTCAGATGAAAAGAAATTCCGTCAAAAACGCACCTCTTTAAATCAGCAGCTCGTTCAACCACGTTTCTTTACGCAGAGGGGCGGGATCGATCGATGGATCCAGACGTTTGAGCATGACCGCCGCTTCAGGAACACTTTCCGCCTCCCTCAATACGAGCAGAAACCCTGCAGCAAGACAGAGGGCGTCCCTCCCGGAAGGCAGGCCGCTGATAATTATCCGATGGCCTTCCATGTAACTGTGTTCCAGCAGTCGAACTACTTTCATTAAAGTCTGTTCCCGGGACTTTTTATGTTCATCCACGAAGGAAAGATATCTCGTTCCGTACAGAGGAAAAGATGCATGTTTTTCTTTCAGGGAAGCAATATAATCTATCCTGTTCCTGTATACTTCTTCGAACGTACACCTGCTGCTTTGTCTTAGGACGGCACTCTTCAAAAAGGACTGAATTTCTTTCATCACCGCTGCCCCCCTTAAACTTAAGCAGCCTCTTAAGAGCAGACCGCCTGTTTTGTTATCTGGACGCCTGCTTTCAGCGTGCCGCTTACCGGATATACACGCAACCCGTCTTTTTCAAACTGTTTTTCTTCTCCCTGCACGAAAACTCATTCTCTGCTGTTTTCTGTATGAATATCTGAAATTTTACCGTGCAGCTGCTCCAAACCGGTACCTGTAATAAACCAGTAAGGAAACGGTTCCGGATCTCCGCTCGTTCTTTCCGGCTCGTCGTCGGAAATAGGAGGCTCTGCCTCTGCTGTATTCGTCCAATGATTAATGACGTCTTCAATTACTGCACTGGCAGTCGGATACTTACCGGCTCCTGCCCCCTGGAAAAGCAGTGATCCTGCAATACTTCCCTGAACGTTCAGACCGTTATTGACCCCTTCCACTCCGTAAAGGGCATGGTCGGCTTCTACAAAACGTGGAGCAACAGAAGCCGATGTACCTTCCAGAACAGCTGTATGCTTAATTCTTCCACTGAAGGATGCTGCCAGATGAAGATCTCTGACGTCTATTCCCCGGATACCATGCGGTTGCTCGCCTGCCCAGTCAGGATTTCTCCCATGAATCCACTGACTTAAAATGACCGTTTTATACCAGGCGTCCCATCCATCAACGTCTTTATCCGGAACAGCTTCAGCGTACCCAAGCTCCTGCGCTTCAGCAAGCGCCGCCTCAAAAGAAGTCCCTTCTTCTCTCATCTTTGTGAGTATAAAATTCGACGTACCATTGACAATTCCTTCTATTCTTTCTATTTTATTTGTTTTCAGCGTATGGCGGATACTCGTAAGAGCCGGTATACCCCCGCCCACTGCCGCCTCAAAGTAAAGCCGTGCATTATGAATGGCTGCAATGTATAGAAGTTCCTCCCCGTGCAGAGCGACCAGCTCCTTGTTGGCTGTAACTACAGTGATCCCTTCTTTCAATAGCCTGCGGACTACGGGATAAGCTGTCTCCGCGTCCGGGGAAGCTTCCACCACCGTATCTATATTCTGTTTAAACAGCTCTTCTATGTCATCTGTAACGTGCGTATCCGGCTGTACCTCTCTGCTCCGCTGGATATCCTTTACGATAACCAGTGGAATGGAAAAAGAACCGGCAAGCCGCTCAATTTTTCTTGTTTCTGCTTTCATTACTTCGTACACACCGCTTCCAACAGTACCAAACCCTACTAATGCCAGCTTTTTCTGACCACTCATAAATAATGCCCTCCTCTTTGATATACCCGGCCGGTTCTTCCAACGCATCTTGTTTTTTGAACAATTCTCTTTCACACTTTAATACTGCTTCATACGTGCTCCGGACCTCCGGAAGACGTGATACAAAACAAAAATCCCCCTATCTGAAAAAGATAGAGAGACTAAGAATAATAAAATATTCCGCTCTCTCATCTTTCAGAACACACTTGTATTCTGCAGGATTTGGCACCTTCCAGGAATTCACCTGATGGTTGCCGCGGGTTCTTCGGGCCAGTCCCTCCGCCGCTCTGGATAAGAGAATTATATTATTGATGCAGAGTATATGTCTCTGCCGGTTTAAACTCTGTTAATAAATATGAGTTGTTTGAATATTAACACTCTGCAGCCGTAATGGTCAATCACTTTTTCACAGCACCGCAGAAGAGTATTATCGGTTATGTATACATACTTAAAAATACAGAAGAAGCAGAAGCGCCCCTGGTTTACCGGGAGGCGCTTCTGCTCCACTCTTAATCTTCAAATGTATTTCCGTTAATTCTGATCGGAAGCGGGGTGACCGGCCGGCCTTCCACCTTTATTAATCGAGGTCGGCATCGGTAACCGCGCCTTTGGCAGACGAGGAAACAAGCCGGGCATACTTTGCGAGAATTCCTGTCTTGTACCTCGGTTCCGGAGCAGTCCATGCTGCTTTCCGACGGCTCAACTCTTCGTCGTCCACGTGCATGTTAATTTCCTGAGTGTCACTGTCGATAGTAACTTTATCTCCTGTCTGAAGCAGGCCTACCGGACCTCCCATGGCTGCTTCCGGAGAAATATGGCCAATAACAAACCCGTGGGAACCACCGGAAAAACGTCCGTCCGTCATGAGAGCGACTTTTCCATTGAGTCCACGGCCTACAATCATTGCCGTGATAGACAGCATTTCCGGCATCCCCGGTCCGCCTTTCGGCCCGACATTTCGGATAACGAGAACGTCTCCCTCTACAATTTCTCCGCCTTCAATGGCAGATGTCGCGTCGGCTTCGCTGTCGTATACTTTCGCTTTTCCTTCAAACCGGCTGATTTTCTGTCCGGACATTTTAGCAACGGCGCCTTCCGGTGCGAGATTACCTTTCAGCACGACAAGCGGCCCCGTTTTTTTGAAAGGCTTGTCAAATGGAAGAATAACTTTCTGTCCTTCTTTCAAGTCCGGTACTTTTTCCAGGTTCTCCGCCATTGTTTTCCCGGTAACTGTCAGGCAGTCGCCATGGAGAAGCCCTTCTTTCAGAAGTACTTTCATTACTGCAGGAACGCCTCCTACTTCATAAAGATCCTGCATGACGTATTTACCGCTCGGCTTCAAATCAGCAATGTGAGGAACCTGTTTTCTGATCCGCTCAAAATCATCGAAGTCCAGTGCTACTCCGGCAGAGTGGGCCATCGCCGTCAAATGAAGAAATGCGTTCGTGGAACCGCCGAGTGCCATAACAACTGTAATCGCATTTTCAAAGGCTTTCTTCGTCATAATATCGCGTGGATAAATATCTTTTTTCAAAAGATCGATGACGAGTTCTCCGGCCTGGCGGCATTCTTCTTCTTTGTAGTCGTTGACAGCAGGAGTGGAGGAAGAGCCGGGAATGCTCATCCCGAGAGCTTCAACTGCAGAAGCCATCGTATTGGCTGTATACATGCCTCCGCATGCGCCGGCACCGGGACAGGCACTGCATTCTACTTTATGCAGCTGTTCCTCATCGATCAGCCCTTCCTGATACTGGCCGACCGCCTCAAAAGAAGAAACAATGTCGATATCTTCCCCATTAAGCTTCCCCGGAGCGATCGTTCCACCGTATACGTAAACGGCCGGAAGATTTAAACGTCCCATCGCCATGACGCAGGCAGGCGTTGTTTTATCACAGCCCCCGATAGCAACGACTCCGTCCAGGCGCTCTGCTCCTACGACCGTTTCGATAGAATCGGCGATCACTTCCCGGCTCGGCAGAGAATAATTCATTCCTTCATGTCCCATTGCGATGCCGTCTGCAACCGTTATAGTGTTAAAGATCATCGGTGCTCCGCCGCCGGCAGATGCGCCGGCTTTAGCTTTTCGGGCCAGATTATCTATATGTACGTTGCATGGAGTAACTTCACTCCACGTACTGGCTACCCCGATCATCGGTTTTTTAAAGTCTTCATCTCCAAACCCGACCGCGCGGAGCATAGAGCGGTTGGGCACTCTGTTTGCCCCTTCACTTATTACTTTACTGCGGATCCGCAGATCTTTTTCTTCACTCATCTTCTCGTCATCCTTTCCTGCTTTCGATCAAATACTTGCTTGAACTATAACCTTTATCTTAACTACTTTTACACACTGATGCAATGAGTTTTCAGAATTCACTTCGTATTCAGACAGGATGCGTTCGTATTTGCACCAGCTCTGCTGGAAAGGTAAACTTAGAAACAGATGATTATTTTGACAGACGAAGGAGTGAAGCTTCATGAGTGAAGCAGTACAGCAGTATTTAAAAGAGCATGAAGAAAGATTATTAAAAAAGCTGGGAGACTTCCTGGCCATTGACAGCATCAGTACAGATCCATCCAAAAAAGAAAGTATGGACGAAGCAGTCGTCTTTTTAATGGATTATTTAAATGAGATCGGATTTGACCTTGTAGAACGAAGGGAAACGGGAGGTCATCCTCTCGTGTATGCAGAATACAGCCAGGCAGCGGAGGGAGCGCCGACTGCACTTTTTTACGGTCATTATGATGTGCAGCCGGCCGACCCGTATGAATTGTGGGAAACACCACCGTTTTCTCCAGCAGTGCGCGATGGCAGACTGTTTGCCCGCGGGGCCAGTGATGATAAAGGACAGGTATTCATGCACCTGGCCGTATTTGAAGCGATGATGCAGACAGAGGGACGCCTCCCCGTGAATGTAAAAGTTATTATCGAAGGAGAAGAGGAAATCGGCAGTGAAAACCTGTACAGCTTTTTAGAAAATAACCAGGAACTGCTGAAAGCGGATTTTTCCCTGATTTCCGACTCGGGTATGGTGGATAAAGGAATTCCAACTATTCTTTACGGGCTGAAAGGATTTACCGGCCTCGAAGTGACAGTAAAAGGACCTGACCGTGACCTTCATTCCGGTCTCTACGGCGGAGCCGTTAAAAATCCGGCAATGGCACTCGTCCAGCTGCTCGCCGCTATGAAAAATACGGAGGAAACCGTTACAGTTCCCGGCTTTTATAAGGGGATAGAAACCCTTACCGGTGAAGAACGTAAGCTTATGAACGAGGCGCCGGGAGAGGACTATCCTGTTTCCACCGGCGTTCCGGAAACAGCTTCTGAAAAAGGCTTTACCGCAAAAGAGCATACGATGGCAAGACCGACTCTCGAAGTAAACGGCATTTTTGGCGGCTATCAGGGGGAGGGGACGAAAACCATCATTCCTTCAGAAGCAACGGCCAAATTGACGTGCCGTCTCGTTCCCGGCCAGGAACCGAAACAGGTGCAGGATGCTCTTGTGGCCTTTATTGAAAAGAATCTGCCTTCCGGTGTGACAGCTGAGATTAAGCGGGAAGCACTTGCTGCCCGTGCGTACAAAGTAGATCCAAACCATCCGCTTCTTTTGAAGGCAGCGGACAGCTATGCCGAAGCTTTTGGCAGAGAAACAGTATTTGTTCGTCTCGGCGGTTCCATTCCGGTCGTAGAAACGATCGACAGTCTCTTCCAGATACCTGTCGTTCTTCTCGGCTTTGGTACCCCTGAAGATAACCTCCATTCACCGAATGAGAGTTTTCCGCTGGAGCATTTAGCCAAAGGCATGGATGTTTTAACCCGCTTTTACCAAAGTGCCGGCAGAATGTAGTCCACGGGCCTGCTTCTTCTTTCAGGGATATTCCTGAAAGCACTTCGACCGGTATATAATTCCAGACTGAGCGCTTTATCATTATTTAAAAAGTCTGTCCAGCCGGACAGACTTTTTTATCGGAGGCGCATTCGCCCCGCGGCGCGTAGTTATACAATCAACTGTTTTTCACTTGATGATAATTACCCCGCCGTGTATATTGAACAGAGATTACTCTGAAAGGAATGTTTATTATGAATCAGGCCTGGATGGTCGGTCCGGTGCTTATCCAGCTGCACATGCTCTTTGCTGTGGCAGCGTTCGCTGCAGCTTTTGTTCTTCTGCGTTATTTTTCTCCTTTAAAAGAAGACCTGCCCACACGGGACGGCGTACAGAATGCGTACCTGTGGGGGCTTTTTACATTAATTTTCAGTACAGGACTGTTCCAGCTTCCTCTGCTTTTCCGGGATCCCCTTGTTGTGCTCAGTTATCCTTCCGGCACCAGAGAAGCCGCTGCAGCTGTTATCGTTATGCTGACTGCTGTACTTTATGACATGCGGAAAAAAGGCACGAACGCGGCTTCACTTACGCACGGAATCGCATTTGTGCTGTTTTCAGCAGATATTGTTTATACGTTTTTTACGCAGCCTGCCGGCATGGATATATCATGGCTTCCGGTGCCGCATCCTGTTGCTTTATATACTATGGGGGTTTCTTTTATAGGGCTCGTTATACTTTTCCGGATCAATCAGAGCTGGTGGAGCTATTATGTTCTCGCCGGATGGATGCTGAGTCAGTTTTTAATCAGCCTGGCGGAACGGCTGCCTCATTTTTTTCTCGTTACTGTACAGCCTGGATTTTATTTTTTTGCAGGAATTTGTGTGTTGGGCTTCGCAATCATTATAAATCCAATACAGCGGCAGGCTTAATTTCCGGTTACTGCTTTCTTCTTTGTCTTTCCTGGACGCTGCCGTCAGGTAAACTCCGTGTTTTCCATGGATAATTTCTGAGGCTCCTTCATGGAAAACAGCACAGGAGACAAGATTCCACCTGACGCAGAAGGTAATGTTCCTTCGATATAACAGACTTAATTAACACACTCTGCTTCTAATAAGCACCACGAACATTAACAACTACTTATAAAAACTGGTTCAGGGGCTCTGCATAAAGTAATGGCTGCGTGTTTTTTCGATCATTTTATTTTTCAGCCGCCACAGGTCCACAGACAGATCGACATAATATACCTGCGGATTACTTTTTCTTTTATGCTCTTCCCAGAAACGGCTTAACGCCTCTTTCCTGTAACTTCTTATCTCTTCCATCCCAGGGTGGACAATAATCTTCTTTCCCTTCTCTACAACTTTTTCCTGTAGTTCCACCGCTTCGTAATCTTCCACTGTTTTTTGCTTCCATGTGTTAACCGGATCAAACAGCAGCAGGTTTCGCCCATGCTGTGGAATTTTTTCATCAGCTAAAGCGATATAGTCGCCTTCGACTCTGCCGGTTCTGCTGTTACGAATTCGATAAGGCTTCTTTCTGCCGGGAGTAATTATTTTTTCTATGTTATCCGACAGCTTTATTCTCGGGCTTCTTTTTCCTTCCTCTTCGACTTCAACAAGTTTATATACTCCGCCTAACGATGGCTGGTCAAACGCTGTGATCAGCTTTGTTCCCACAGCATACATATCTATCATCGCCCCCTGGCTTTCCAATTCGGAGATTATATATTCATCCAAATCTCCAGAGGCCGCTATCTTGATGTCCGGAAATCCGCTGTTATCGAGCAGCTTTCGTGCTTCTTTGGACAAATACGCCATATCCCCGCTGTCCAGTCTGATGGCGTCCACCCTTTTCCCTTTCTTTTTCAGCTTTTCAGCTGTTTTCAAGGCATTTGGAACTCCACTTTTTAATGTATTAAACGTGTCAACGAGAAGAACAACGTTCCCTTCGTTTTCCTCGGCATATGCCATGAACGCCTCCTCTTCTTTTTGGAAGCTCTGGATAAATGCATGAGACATTGTTCCAACAACAGGTATATGAAACATTTTGCCTGCTTTAACGAGTGAGGTCCCGTCCATCCCCCCAATCGAAGCAGCTCTTGACCCATAAAGAGATGCTTCGGGTCCATGGCCGCGTCTAGCTCCAAAATCTACTGTCTTTTTTTCCCCGGTTATTTGCTTAATCCGGGAAGCTTTCGTTGCAATAAGCGTCTGATGGTTGAAAATATTCAAAAGTGCCGTTTCAATCAGCAGAGCTTCTATAATTCTGGCTTCCACTGTTAATACCGGTTCATTCGGAAAGATAATCTCTCCTTCTCTCATTGAATATACATCCCCGGTAAAACGAAAGTCTCTCAAAACATCTATAAATTTATCCTTAAAGCCGAGTGACTGGATATATGCTAAGTCTTCCTCTGTAAAAACTAGTTCTGTTAAATAGTCTATAATCTGCTCGAGCCCGGCGTAAACAGCATAGCCATGGCCGAATGGCAGGCTTCGAAAAAACATATCAAATACTACCTTCTGATTTTGAAGATCTTTTTGAACGTAGGTCTGCATCATTGTCAGCTGATAAAGGTCTGTATGAAGAGCCATATCTCTGTAAAAATTCAATTCTACCGCTCCTTCCATGGATTCACATCTGTTTCGAGCACCTTTTTTCCAAGAGGTACGTAATTTCTAAATTAATTTATACCAGTATACTACATAAATTTGGTTTTTATGATTTTCCTCTGTATATTCACTCATTTAAAACCTGATGTGACAGTGACTTGATGGTATTCCTCTTCCATTGATTGTCCCTCTGGTTCTGATATACTACTCTGCAGAACGACCCTCCAATAAACATATGGATTCAACAACAGGAAAAAGGAGAGATACGATGAAAAAGTATTACTTAACCGCAGCAGCAGCAATTTTTCTTACAGGGTGCGGAGCTGAAGATCAATCAGACGTAAATGAAAACCAGAACAATAACAACATGTCAGAAGAAGAGCCGGAAAACAACGAAGCAGACAATGCACAGGAAGAAAATAATGAAGAGGCTGAAGCGAATGACAACTCTTCAGAAGAGGAGAGTCAGGCAGCTGTCATTGCTCACCGCGGCGCAAGCGGCCACGCTCCTGAACAAACGATGCCGGCTCTTGAAAAAGCGATTGAAATGAACGCTGACTGGCTTGAACTGGACATTCAAATGACGTCTGATGGCGAGCTTGTCGCTTTTCACGATGATGAAATTGATCGTACGACAGACGGAGAAGGTGAAATCGGTGATCATACGCTTGAAGAGCTGAAGGAGCTTGACGCCGGTTCCTGGTTTAACGAAGAATATCCGGATCAGGCGGATGAAAGCTTTGAAGGAGTGGAAATTCTGACACTCGAAGAAATCTTTGAGGAATTCGGGGACTCCGAGAACTATTATATCGAAACAAAATCCACTTATCTGAATGAGGACATGGAAGAACCGATGGTGGAACTGATCGAAGAATACGGATTTGATGAATCAGGGAATATTATTATTCAGTCGTTCCATCAGGACAGCCTGGAAGAAATAAAAGAGTTGAATGACTCTATCCCACTCGTACAGCTTCTCTGGTGGGAAGTGGATGAAGAAACCGGCGAAATGGAAGAGTGGCTCGACATTACGCCTGCCCCTGATGACATGACGGAAGAAGACTTTGCTGAGATTGCTGAGTACGCTGACGGTATGGGGCTTCATCTTGAGTACTATGACGGTACGGAAGTCATTGATGAGTCCTTCGTACAGACTGCACGCGATGAAGGCTTCGAGGTTCACGTTTATACTATTAACGAAGAAGAGGACATGCATCGTCTGCTCGACTGGGGGGTCACCGGCCTTTTCACCGACTATCCTGACCGTATGCAGAACGTGCTTGAAGAAAGAGAATAAAAAAACTGCAGACAAGTCCTGTTAATAAGGGCTTGTCTGCA
>PWLM01000052.1 GCA_003560495.1 Bacillus sp. (in: firmicutes)
ATAAGCTGCCAGCTGACTGTATTCCAAACAAAGTAAAAAGAGTAATGAAAATACCTCCACCTAAAAGAAAGAAGCTGTAGAAACCTTTACTGCGGAAATACTCATCAATCCCGAACAAAAACAGTACAGGCCCTGTAATATAGTAGAAAACTGTACTATTTATTAAAGAAGTCGAAAAGGCAGTGATAATCATTATAACAAGCAAAACGGCAGTAATGCGGGTAACGATGGTCAGCATAATTAAACCTCCGAAATATGTGCTATACAGCAGGGTAGCACAAAAACAAAATCATCTCAAAAAGAGTACATTTAATTAACAATAACATTATTATGTAAACTAATTTATTTCTTCATAATATTAAATACATAAATACTGGTATGGATGAATAAACAATTTCACGAAAACATATAAGCTGCCGGCGGTGACATGCTGATAAGGTGCGGTAAGAGGAGTTTTTATGGAGTTTTTTAAGGGAACAGTACATAGCAGTACAAATTCAGGAGGGGTTATATGAAGAATTGGAGTGAAAGAACTGTAGTGATTACCGGAGCGAGCAGCGGGATAGGAGAAGCAACAGCCGCCCGGTTTGCAGAAGAAGGAGCGAACGTAGTCGTTGCTGCGAGAAGAAAAGAAAGACTAAAGGACCTTCAGAGCCGCTTGAAAGACCTCCCTGGAGATATTTCAGTCAAACCTACCGATGTTACTTCCCAGCAGGATGTGGAAGATTTAATAAAGTTTACGCTGGATAAATATGGTCAGGTGGACGTTCTCTTTAACAACGCAGGCCTCATGCCGCTCAGCTTTTTGAAAAATAAAAAAGTTGACGAATGGGATAAGATGGTGGACGTTAATATAAAAGGTGTTCTTTACGGAATAGGTGCCGTGCTTCCGCATATGCTTGAAAGAAATGAGGGGCACATTTTGACTACTTCCTCTATAGCAGGCCATGAAGTAATGCCGGCTGGAGCAGTATACTGTGGTACTAAATTCGCAGCCCGGGTAATTATGGAAGGTCTCGGCAAAGAAACAGCAGGAAGCAATGTACGTACAACATCCATTTCACCAGGTATTGTAGATACAGAATTGACAGATTCTATTACCGACGAAGAAGCGATGAATATGCTGAAAAAAGGAATTGGACTGGATCAAATAACGCCGCTTCAAGGCAAAGATATAGCAGAAGCAGTATACTATGCAGTTAATCAGCCGGAGCACGTTGACGTGAACGAAGTTATCGTACGACCTAACCGTCAAGGATAACTTTCTGAATGGCATCGGCACGGAAATTATAAAATAGAACAGTTGGTTGATTAAATGATCGGTGGCTAATATTTATTCCAGTCGTTGTATAAGCTCCTTCTCCTGCCCTGCCGTGGGGCTGGTCTTCAGCTGTTTGGCCCGCGCCTCCGCCGTTTCGGAGAGAAAACCATCTAATTATTGGAGAAAGCAGCTTTATAAAGAGAGATTTTTCATCGCAAAACCCTTTTTTAATTTCCCTGCAGCAGCCGCAGGGACGACTCCTGGGCGACGAAGGACGAGGCGAAGATCCATTTCTTCCGAGCTGGTGAAGGAAGAAATTAGCTGAGCCCGGCCCGCCCGGAAAGCGTCCCGGGAGGCGAACGCAGGATAGTGTATATTCATACATGAAAAATATTTTCTCAACAATCTGAGAACGGCCGTGACAAAGTATGTCACGGCCGTTCTATTTGCAAAGAAGCACTTCAGCTGGTAGTTATACTTTTTTAACACTTGCGATGTAAGGAAGGTTACGATACTGCTGGGCGTAATCAATTCCGTATCCGACAATGAATTCATCAGGAATGACAAACCCGACGTAATCAATAGGAAGATCAACCCGGCGCCGCTCTGGTTTATCCAGAAGTGTACATATTTTCAACTGCTTAGGTTTATGCATACGAAGGTGATCGATCAAAAAATCAAGCGTCAGCCCGCTGTCAACAATGTCTTCTACTACAATGACATTTTCATTTGTAATATTCGTATCGAGATCCTGCAGAAGACGAACCTTTCCGGTAGTTTCCGTCTGGCTGCCATAGCTTGAAACAGAAATAAAATCAATCTGCACACTGCTCTTTATGTCCCGCATCAAGTCCGCCGCAAATACAAACGAGCCTTTAAGAACTGCTATCAAAACAATTGGCTCATTCTGAAAATCTTTTTCGATTTCTTCAGCAAGTTCTTTAACTCGTTCTTTAATGCGTTCTTCTGACAGCATAGTTTCATTAATTTCGTAAGGCATAATGTCACACCACTTTCTTTATATGTAATTTCCTACTTCATCATACCGATTTAAATGTAACTTGTAAATTAAATTTCCGAGGTGGCCTTTACCCTGCAAGGTTATTTTAAACATAAGCTTGCTCACAGGAGAAAACAATCTTCAGCATTACTTTGAAGAGCCGGAGGCAGGTGCTTTTACAGCAGTCAAGTGCAGAATAAGCTTAACGGTGTCCAGCATACGTCAGCTGTCTGAATACCAAATAAAATCTGGCTTTAAAGGGATTTTCATTTATGGAGGGTTGAATATACAGCTGGGAGGGTAAAAAGAATTCTAGAAAGAATAACGGCAAAGTCAAAGCCGGAATTATATTTAAGGAGGAATTATTAATGGATCCTAAGTACAAATTGTTTCATAATGATCAGAGTCTTAACGAATCGATATCGAATCTCCGAAAAGACGGGGTGAGTGACGAAGATATTTATGTACTGTCCCACGACAATGATCACGAAAGAAGAACCCGTAAAAGCACGGATGCAAATAAAATTGGAGTGAGTGAAACAGGGACCGGTACGGCATTGAAAAATGTTTTTCGAAGTAAAGGAGACAAGCTTCGCACAAAAATGAAAGAAATGGGTATCAGTTCTGATAAGGCAGAAGACCTTGAAGAAGAGCTGGACAAAGGAAAAACTCTTCTGATTGTAACGAATCAGGATAAGGTGAATTTTTAAGAATATCATACAAACGTGAATGTATTTTAAACAGTAATATTCAAATCAGTTTATCTGCTGTTAGTGCTTTGAACAGCTGTACGTTTCAAAAAAGGCCGTCTCAAATGAAAAAGCTGAGACGGTCTTTTATGATGGATTATAAGGTCCGGGCTGTTTTCTTTTCTTAAGTTTTATAGCCACAGGGTGAATAGCGATACTTTGAAGCAGGAGGGAAAAAAAGACAACAGTGAAACTGATAGAAAGCAGAATGTTCATATCGGTGGATGCGAGCGATTCCAGTTTAAGAATTAAGTATACGGAAACTACTCCTTTTACACCGGAAATACTTATCAGAAGCTGCTCTTTCCACGTAATGGGTTCGATGGGGGACAGAAATACCAAAGACGTGGAAACAACCACTGTACGCAGTACAAGCAGTGCTGAGAAAATGGAGACAGCCAAAAGCCAGTACTCGTGAAACAAATAAGAAGAAGCCGCAATGCCTATCATGAGAAACAGAATGGAAAGTAAAGACACTTCCACCACTTTCCAAAAACCGTCGAGAGCTTCGCGGAAATGTCTTTCTTTTGCAGACCGGCTGAATGTGGATGAAAGAACGAGCCCTGCAAAAACTACAGCCAGTACGCCCGAAACTTGAACAAACTCTGCAGTATAAAAAACGGTATAGGCTACAACGATGCTGAGCATAATCTGGTAATAGCGCTCATGGGTCACGTGAACAGCTCTGCTGAATAACCAGCCGCCGGTGAGTCCAACCAGTATCCCTCCTCCAGAAACAACGGCAAATTGAACAGTTCCTTCCATCATACCGGGAGTTGAACCAGTGTACCAGCTGAATAAAAAGGCAAACGCAACAACACTTGTACCGTCGTTGAGCAGAGATTCCCCTTCTACTATAGTTGTTACGAGCTCATCATTTAAATCCTGCGAGAGAATCTGCATGACTGAAACCGGATCGGTAGGAGTGAGGATCGCTGCTATAAGAAATGCTGCAAGCAGCGGCACGGCAGCGAACGGCTGCATAATAAGATAAATGGCCCAGCCTGATAGAAAAATTGTCGCAGCGAGTCCTGCGGTACCAAGGATTGTTATACCAGCGGCATACTTTTTAAGTCTTGCAGTAGAGAACTGGTAGGCTCCAGTAAAGAGGAGGGCCGGAAGAAAAATTTCATACAAGATATCAGCGGTGATAGCTACTCCGCTGAAAAAAGGAATAAAGGACAGGAAAATACCGATAATAACAAGTATACTGGGAACTGGAAGATCTTCTTTATGATGATCGAGCGTATAAACAAGATATCCTATAAATAGTAGAATAAGGTAAGGCAGTGATTCCATGTGCATTATCCCTCCTTGAGACTGACAGTATGCTTCAGATTAATGATAATCTGACACCAGTGCAAAGGCATGGGTACGGCAGATGTTATTTTAAATTACAGCGGGAGGAGTGAGTGGATTAGTTATGGACAGTTTATTATCAATTCTGGGCTGGAGTCTTTATGTCCTGCTCACAGCTCTTACGATTATTAAAGCATTTATTACCGTTTATAGTGGAAATAAAATAGTTTCCTCTTTTTTTGTTTCCGTATTGATCATGATACTTCCTTTAACATTATTTCTATTTATTATGAACAGGCCGGATGAAGTGGGGATACTGCATTACTTTTGGAAGGAACTTCTGGAAGGTTCATGGAGTGCACGTTATCTGGTGTTTCTTCATGTGTATATCATCATTTGGTGGCTGTATGTAAAGTGAAGAGAAATTTGCTTTTGAATAGTGATGCCTAAGTTTCTATAAATATTCGGTATTACCGTCAGTTCCTTCCATACATAAAGTAATAAAAGAAAGCAGAAAGGTACTGTCTCTTCGAACGACCCAGCTCCTAAAAAAGCATTTGACGCACCTGAAAACCCGTGGTATTCTCAATAAGTCTTTTTTCCATTAGTGATTTATCAAACTAAAGTACCGGGGGAGTTATTGTTAATGAATGCTGTAATTGTAGCTGTCTTAGTAATGATTATTTTAAGTCTTTCAAGAGTGCACGTTGTGCTGGCACTGCTGTTCGGAGCTATAGCGGGTGGGTTAACAGCAGGCATGTCGCTCACAGAAACTATAGAAATTTTTAGTGCAGGACTCGGGACAAATGCGGAAATAGCACTGAGCTATGGCTTGTTAGGTGCTTTTGCCATTGCAGTAAGTTTTACGGGTCTTCCGGATTTGATGGTTCGCGCAGCTGTGAAATTGGTGGGCAGGGAAGGGGAAGCAAGAAGAAAATCACTGACAAAAGTTCTGATGCTTTTTATCATTGCTCTTATTGCCTGTTTTTCACAAAATCTCGTTCCCGTCCACATTGCTTTTATACCTTTGCTGATTCCGCCGCTTCTGAAAGTATTTAATGAGCTCGCAGTGGACCGGAGAGCAGCAGCCACAGCACTGACTTTCGGTTTAAAAGCGCCTTATATATTAATCCCGGCAGGGTACGGGCTGATATTTCATGGAACAATAGCTGAAAATATGGAAGCTAGCGGGATGGCAATAAACCCGTCAGATATTCCGTATGCTATGGTTCTCCCTGTAACGGGAATGCTTCTGGGTCTCGTTTTCGCTGTATTGTTCAGTTACCGGAAGCCAAGAAAGTATGAGGATAAAGAATTAACTGCAGAAAACGAGGAGGCACCCGACCGTCCAGTTTCTACAGCTGGAGTACTCGTCGGCCTGGGAGCTATTACAGCTGTACTCGTTGCGCAGGTAACTTCCGGATCGATGATATTAGGAGTGTTTACAGGTCTTGTAATACTTTATATTTATTTTGGTGTACTTCACGTGACGAAAAAATTCACCCTGCAGGAAGCGGACGAACTGATGACTAATGGTATGAAGATGCTTGCTTTTATTGGTTTTGTTATGATAACAGCCGGAGGCTTCGCTGAAGTCATCAGGGAATCGGGACACGTAGACCTGCTTGTTGAAGGAGCTTCCGGCTGGTTTGAAGGAAGAACAGGCCTTGCAGCAATTGCTATGCTGCTGATTGGCCTTTTTATAACGATGGGCATCGGTTCTTCTTTTGCGACAGTACCAATTCTTGCTGCTATATTTGTTCCGCTTGCAGCTTCATTGGGCTTTTCCGAAATGGCAGTTATTGCCCTCATAGGTACAGCCGGAGCATTAGGTGATGCCGGCAGTCCTGCATCCGACAGTACATTGGGACCAACCGCAGGTTTAAATGCTGATGGACAGCACAATCACATTTGGGATACAGTAGTTCCAACATTCCTTCATTTTAATATTCCACTGCTCATTTTAGGCTGGGCAGCAGCCATGCTGCTGTGAAAGGATTGTAAAGCAGGTCGTCACGTCCAAACGTTAAAACGGATGATAAGCGGGGCCGGCCGATTCCAGAAGAAACTGGACAAATATATTTTCCGTAAAATAAAATTATAAGTTTACCGGGAATTCGTTCTTAATACTTTGAAAGCCTGTCATTCAATTTTGACAGGCTTTTCCTATGTGTTAAAAGTGGTTAATTTGCGATAGAGCAGTTATTTTAAAACCAGTATTTCGTCAGTTTTGTATTTTAATTACATGGTCTTCAGGTACAGCCTCCTGCCACGCATACATTAAGCCGTTTTTTTCTACTGACTTTTTATCAACTTTTTTGAAGCGGACAACAGTGCTGAAGCTTTTATCAAAAGGAAAAGGATTTATTTGGAGATCTTTATTCGTCTTCCAGGCAGCAGTTATATCCTGTCCGTTAGTGAAAGGAAATTTATGTGAATTTTTAAACCCATCCCGGTTATTATAATAAACTTTTTCCGTGCCCGGGCTGTTCATACATATAAAAAGCGATAAGCTGTCACACAGCTGAAGCAGCTGGAAATGGTCTTCTATATCCGCCGTATGTTCTATTCCGGTCATCCCCAGTTTGTCTTTAATTCGTTTCTGCCGAAGTTTTTCATTTTCAAGAAATGATTTACCACTGCTGTTCTTAGAATCTACTAGAGAACAGTAATGAAGACTGTTCAGCAGACCGGCATAAAAATTTTCCGATTCGACAAGGTCGATACCATGTTTATAATGAATCAATTTTGGTCTTGCAGGAAAGTCAATAAAAGAGAAGGGACGGTTTTTAGCGTCGTTATAAAAAGGAGCGGCATCGATTTCCTCCCAGGCTTTATCATGGTTATAAACCGAGGTTATCATGTCTTCGACGCGTTTCAATGAGGCAAGGTACTTTCTGTTCCACGCTGCCGCCATATCCCCTGATACAGCGGCATGGTCCTTCTGGGTAATCATAATAAAATGAGTCGACTCGTCTCGAATAATCATGTTAACCTCCTTAGAAAAAGGAATTACTTTTTGGCCCTGTTTAAACTCTTTCATTTAAACAGAAAACTCGCACGTATTAGCAAAACAGACATCTTTTTAATATAAAGGGTGGAAAATGAAGCAGAGATCGGCGAAGCCAGTTGGAGAGCTACCACACGGCAGAGCTGCAGAGAAGTTCTCATCTGTAACCAGCCTCGATCTTTTAATACAGTTTACTTTTTAAGTCAGCCTTTAAAAAACTGTTCTGGTAATACGATTTTTAAATACAAAATTTGTAATACTTTTACTGTAGTGTTTTGAAAGTAAATAATCAAGTATTCATAAAGTACACCTAAACTCTTTACGGCAGGTTTCAATCCAGTTTAAAGCGTTTTATAGTTTCCTGGTATAATTTCTGTTAAAGTTGAAAAGAACAAAATTCTGTAGTAAAGGAAGATAATATGTCCGAAAAAAGTAAACAGCTGCTGATGCTGGGAGTTTCGATGCTGATCCCAATTATTTTATATGCAGGACTTAACATGCTCTTTAATATGCCGGTCTGGATTCTTCCGGCTATGATAATCATTACGCTCATAGCAAATATGAAAGTGGATACTAAAGTGAAAAAATCGGATTACAAACAAGATTAATACTTTGTTTTTCACAATAACAGCCTGAAGGCCTGTCATATTCTGTCTGACAAGCCTTCAGGCTGTTGTTTTTATGGCATATTACTTTGTTGGTTAAAAAGGAATTTTCAGGCGTTATGCCTCTGTTCCGGAGCCATTTTTTAAAGTTTCGGATGAATGTAAGGCTATGAATAATCCGGGCCGTAAAAAGCATACCTAATGAAAGCAGGTTCCTTGTCAACTATTGTTCAATTTCAGGCATGTTTCTTTTTGTAATTTTGTTTTAATTGGGTAACAGTTTCCTCTACAGGAGTAACATAAACAGTTGTCTGTTTGTCATACGTTACGAAACCGGGTTTGGCACCGCTTGGTTTCTTTACATGTCGGATAAGCGTAAAATCGACAGGGACGTTGGAAGACATCCGGCTTTTACTGTAATAGGCAGCCAGCAGTGCAGCCTCAGCTATCGTCTCGTCATCTGGATCGGTATCTCTGATGAGTACGTGGGAGCCGGGAATGTCTTTAACATGCAACCATGTATCGTCCTGACGGGCCATTTTAGTAGTCAAGTATTCGTTCTGCTTGTTGTTCTTACCGACGTACAGATCAATCCCGGCAGAAGAAACGTAACGGTCCAGTACCGGCTTGTCCTGTTTTTTCTTTTTCCGCGTGCTGGATTTCTTTTTTAAATATCCACCCTGAACCAGTTCTTCCCTGATATCCTCGATGTCTTCAGAAGAAGCCAGCTCCATCTGCTGCAGCAGCCGGTCGAAATATTCCATTTCGACTTTGGCATTTTTAATTTCTTTTTTAACGAACTGCACAGAGTTTTTTAATTTGTGATATTTCTTAAAATACTGCTGGGCATTTTCAGAAGCTGATTTTCTGGGAGAAAGAGGAATGGAAAGTTCTTTTTGATTTTCATCATAATAATCCACGACTGTAACTTCATTCTGTCCCGGCTGGACGATATGCATGTGTGCAGTAAGAAGTTCTCCGTATTTCTGTTGTTCTGCAGCTTTATCGGCATCTTTTAAAGTTTTCTCCAGTTTTTTGATTTTCTTTTTGTTTTTTTCGTATTCATTTTTCAAGAGGCGTTCAAGGTCGAAAGCTCGCTGTTTAACCCGGTCCCGCTCAGCTTTATTAGTAAAAAATTTGTCAAGCATTTCATGGACAGTACTGTATGTGGACACGTGACCATGTTTATGGTGCAGAGGCACGACAGAAAAACTTTCCCGGTTTGATTCACTGATAATACCGTATTCAAATTGATAATTCTTTACAGGATTTATAACTGATTCGAAAGCATCCGTAAGTGTATCGGCGTTTAAAAATCGGGCACGGTGGATTATTTCCTGAATAACCTGAGGTGATAAACCGCTGAATAGATCCAGCAGCTGTTTGTCCATTTTACCTGCATTGAAGTCAACAGCGCGTATCAGCTCTTCACCCGAAGTTTCCAGAGGGTTTAATTTATCCATGTGAGGGGGCTCACGATACGGCTGTCCAGGAAGTACCGTGCGGTACTGTGATAGAGAAGGTGGAATATGCTTTATACTTTCAAGGATTGTGTTGTTTTCAGAATCAAGAAATATCAGGTTGCTGTGTCTGCCCATAAGTTCCAATATTAGCTTTTTGTAAGAAACGTCACCCAGCTCGTTTCTTCCTTTAAAAGAGATCGTTATTACCCGTTCCATTCCCGTCTGCTCAAATGATTCAATTACAGCTCCTTCCAGGTGCTTCCGGAGGACCATACAGAAAAGAGGAGGTTCCGAAGGATTCTGGAATTTCACATCTGTTAAGTGAAATCGGGCGAAATTGGGGTTTACTGATAGAAAAAGCGGATAATTTTTTCCGTGCGCTCTTATCGTCATAACAAGGTCTGTCGGGTAGGGCTGGTGGATTTTTACCACTCTGCCGGACTGCAGTCTATTTTGCAGATCGTATGTTACGGCTCGTGTTGCAATACCGTCAAAAGCCATATGTGGTGCCTCCTTTATCTTCACTACCAGCCTATTATAACAGACACTCGTTTGTCGGGTCGTTTAAAATGATGTAGGATGAAACGAAGGTGAAACATAAAGTACGACAGCTACTCGATAAAAGCATCGACAGCTTCTGATATATGTGCATTCAGCCCGCGGTGCAGTCAGAGTATCTACTGCCAGCCGGTAATCTTTAATATAGAAAAACGCATATTTATAGGTTCTGCAGGGGCAGGCTTGTTGAAAAGAAAAATATTAGTTAGAATATAAGAGTGGATGTGATAGCTATGGTGAGAAGTATGACCGGATTTGGGCGCTCAGTTAAACAAATCTCCCAGGGTCGGGTGACAGTCGAAATTAGGGCTGTTAATCATCGATTTTCTGACGTTAGTGTTAAACTTCCAAAACAATGGAGTTTCATGGAAGAAAAAGTCCGACGCTGGGCATCCTCCGATGTTCTCCGCGGGAAAGTGGAAGTGTCGGTATATCTTGAATCCGAAGGGTCCTCAGGTGAAGTACATATTAACTGGCCCCTGCTTAAGCAATTTCAAGAAAAGTTTGATGAATTGAAGCAAGCAACTGGATCAGCCGAGGATTTTCCGGCAGCGGCCATGCTTCAGCATAGTGACATCGTCTATATGAAACAACCGGAAGCAGATTCAGAACTGGTGGCGGAAGAACTCTGTGGCTGCGTAGCAGAAGCCGCCCGGGATTTAATGAATATGCGCGGGATAGAAGGAAAACTGCTTAAGCAGGATCTGCAGCAAAAAACAGTTCGGCTCCGGGAACTGAAAGAAAAAATAAGTTTGGAGGCTCCTCTGACTAAAAAAACAGTTTATGAGCGTCTGCGTCAGCGTGTAGAGGAATTTTTATCAGGGGTGGAATTGGATGAAAGCCGCCTTTTGACAGAAGTTGCTGTGCACGTGGAAAAAGCGGATATAGAAGAAGAGCTTATAAGAATTGAAAGTCACATCCGCCAGTTTTTAAATACTCTCGAAACAGAGGGAGCTGTCGGAAGAAAGCTGGACTTCCTTCTTCAGGAGCTGAACCGGGAAGTGAATACGATCGGTTCAAAAGCAGCTGAAGCAGAGACAAGTACTCTCGCTGTGGAGATGAAAGATGAGATTGAGAAGCTCAGAGAGCAGGTGCAGAATATTGAATAGGAAAAGAGGAGATCTTTCAGTGGACATTAAACTTATAAACATAGGCTTTGGCAATATTGTATCAGCGAATCGCATAATTTCTATTGTAAGCCCGGAATCTGCTCCGATTAAAAGAATCATTTCAGATGCCCGTGACCGTAATATGCTGGTTGATGCTACCTATGGAAGACGGACGAGAGCGGTTATTATAGCTGACAGCGATCATGTTATACTTTCTGCGGTACAGCCTGAAACGGTGGCGCAGAGAGTAATAACGAGTAAGGAAGATGCTACGGAAGAATAGAAAGCCCGTGACGGAGCTTAGCTCTCCGTGCTATACTACGATAATACTGTACTAAGTGGAGGAAAAGAATGAAGCGTGAAAAAGGATTGCTCATCGTCCTCTCCGGACCTTCCGGTGTTGGCAAAGGCACCGTTTGTGGTGCATTAAGAGAGCAGGATACTGACATTAAATATTCCGTTTCTGCAACGACACGCAGTCCGCGTGAAGGAGAAGTGGATGGAATAAATTATTTTTTCAAATCAAAAGAAGAATTTGAACGTATGATCCGTGAAGGGGAAATGCTTGAACATGCACAGTACGTAAATAATTATTATGGGACACCGCGTACTTATGTCGAAGAAATGATCAATAAAGGCCACGATGTTATCCTGGAAATTGAAGTCCAGGGAGCGATTCAGGTTAAGGAAAGCTTTCCGGAAGGCGTATTTATTTTTCTTATGCCTCCGAGCCTTCATGAACTCAGAAATCGAATCGTAGGCCGTGGAACTGAAACAGGCGACCTCATCGACAGCCGCATGACAGTGGCTAAAGAAGAAATTGATTTAATGGATAATTATGATTATGTCGTGGAAAACGACAAAGTGGAACTGGCGGTAGAACGGATAAAATCTATTGTTACTGCTGAAAACTGTAAGAAAGACCGTTTGATTCATCAATATAAACAACTAGCCGAGGAGTGATTAAAACGATGCTTCAGCCATCGATCGATTCATTACAAACAAAAATTAACTCGAAGTATACGCTTGTGACGGTTTCTGCCCAGCGGGCGCGCCAGCTTCGTGAGCATCCAGAAAAGTTCAATCGCCCAGAAGGTGCCAAATCCGTTAATTATGTAGGGATGGCTCTGGAAGAAATTGATGCAGAACAGCTGAGTTTTGAACTAAACGAAGATGACGTAAAGGAAACGATCTGAGCATCAGATCGTTTTTCTTTTGGTTTCAGCTGAATCTGCTGACGACAAAATCTACGGAGGGGAATTGCATAATGGAGAGGAAAAAAAGAGTGCTCTTGGCAGTTTCGGGAGGAATAGCAGCTTTCAAAGCAGCGGCTTTAACTTCCAAATTGATACAGGCTGACTATGAAGTAAAAGTCATGATGACTTCTCATGCCCAGGAATTTATTACGCCTCTGACATTTCAGGCACTTTCGAGAAGCCATGTATATGTTGATACATTCACTGAGCCGGATCCTGCAGGCATCGCCCATATTGACGTGGCCGACTGGGCAGACCTTATATTTATAGCCCCCGCCTCAGCCAACATTATAGGTAAGCTGGCAAATGGTATAGCAGATGACATGGTAACCACTACCCTGCTGGCAGCAACCGCTCCCGTTTATATTGCGCCGGCTATGAATGTACATATGTACGCTCACCCGGCGGTTCTGCGCAATATGCAGCAGCTGGAGAAAGATGGATTTTCTTTTGTGGAACCCGACGAAGGTTATCTGGCCTGCGGCTATACAGGAAAAGGAAGGATGGCAGAGCCGGAGGATCTTCTGGCTATGGTGGATTATCATTTCATTAAACAGAGCCATCCTGAGTGGCACGGCAAAAAGGTACTGGTTACTGCCGGACCTACCCAGGAAATTATTGATCCTGTACGCTTCCTGTCAAACAGATCCTCGGGAAAAATGGGCTTTGCTATCGCCGGGGAGGCTGCTGCAAGAGGAGCGGACGTAACACTTATAGCCGGCCCGGTTTCTCTTTCGGATCCGCACGGGGTTCGCAGAATTAACGTACAGTCAGCTGAAGATATGTACAATGCAGTAATGTCAGAAGCTGAAAGAATGGATATAATTATCAAAGCGGCAGCGGTTTCCGATTATACTCCCGCTGAAACTACGGCCCATAAAGTCAAAAAATCCGACCGCCCTTTAAGCATTGAAATGGAGCGTACAAAAGATATCCTTCAGGAACTCGGGCGCAGAAAAAAAGATCAGGTGCTTGTCGGTTTTGCAGCAGAAACCCAGGACATTGCACGTTATGCTGAAGAAAAACTGAACAAAAAAAATGCAGATATGATCTGTGCCAATTCTGTAATAGAAGCAGGGTCCGGATTTCAGGGAGATACGAACGCACTCACCTTATTCTATAAAGCTCTTCCACCTCAGGAGATACCGCTGACATCTAAAAGTAAAGCTGCAAAACTTATACTCGATGCAGCGGTCAGTCTAATGGGGAAAACCGAATGATAGCAAAAGTCATTGTGGATGTTCCTACACAGGCAGTTGACCGTATGTTTGACTACTCAGTACCTGACACGCTGGCCAAAACGCTGGTTGTAGGATGCAGAGTACACGTTCCGTTTGCGAACAGGCCCGTACAGGGATTCGTAGCGGAACTTTCCGATTCAACGGACGTTCCGAAACATAAGCTGAAACCTGTGACTGAACAGCTGGATCTTGTCCCGCCGCTTACGGAAGAGCTGCTGCAACTAGCAGAAAAGATAAAAACAGAAACGCTTTCCCTTCATGTAGCTGTGTTAAAAGCAATGCTTCCCCAGGCTATGCGCGCCAAATACAAAAAAATATTAACAGTGACGGCGGAAACAAATAAGCTGGACCCTTTACTTCAGCGGTATTTTAAAACTTCTGAAGATGTTATCGACTGGGATGAGTGGGTTAAAAATGCTTCCGAAAATGAAATAAAATCGGCAGTTTCTTCCCTGAGGAAAGGGCTGCTGTCAGCAGAGCCGGTCGTTACTACGAAAGATGCAGCCAAAAAAAGACTTGTTTATTTCCTCAAAGAAGAAAGTGGACAGGCCCTGGAGGCGGCGGCATCCCTTCAGAAAAAAGCTCCCAAACAGGCAGCCGTGCTGCGTTTTCTCTCAGAAGATCCAGATAATAAAGCCTATACTGCGCAGGAGCTTTCAGGGTACGGATCCAAAGCCGCCCTGGAAGCACTCGTCGCCAAAGGATGGCTTGAAAAACAGGAAACAGTTGTAAAAAGGGACCCTTATGAAGGAAGGAAATTTGAATCATCAGAAAACCTTCCTCTTCTTGACGATCAGGCCGCCGTTTTAAGTGAAATTACTGCTTCAATGGATGAAAGAGAACATAGAACATTTCTACTCCGGGGAGTGACTGGAAGTGGGAAAACAGAAATTTACCTTCAGGCGATCGACCGCACGTTGAAAGAAGGAAAAGAAGCTATCGTCCTTGTCCCTGAAATCTCTTTAACACCTCAAATGGTCAACCGTTTTAAAGCGAGGTTTGGTTCCAGAGTGGCTGTAATGCACAGTGCTCTCTCCAAAGGGGAAAAATATGATGAATGGAAAAAGATACGTGATGGTGAAGTGGATGTCGTTGTTGGAGCGAGATCAGCTGTTTTTGCCCCATTCACTAATTTAGGAATTATCATTATCGATGAAGAACATGAGGCGAGTTATAAACAGGAAGAAGCTCCACGCTATCATGCCAGGACGGTAGCTGTTGCCAGGGCAGAACATTATAACTGTCCAGTTGTTCTGGGGAGTGCGACACCTTCTCTCGAAAGTTATGCAAGAGCCCAGAAAGGAGTCTATCAGCTTCTTACTATGGAAAATAGAGTAAATGACGCTGTTATGCCTTCTGTAACTTTAATCGATATGCGTGAAGAGCTGCGTACCGGAAATCGTTCCATGTTTTCTGAGGACCTTCTTGATAAAATGGAAGATCGCAGACAAAAAGGAGAACAAACTGTACTGCTTTTAAACCGGCGCGGCTATTCCACATTTATAATGTGCCGGGAATGCGGTTTCGTCCCTGAATGTCCGCACTGTGATATTTCTCTTACTTATCACCGCACAAACCAGGCTCTGCAGTGTCATTACTGCGGTTACAGGGAAACGGTTCCTGTAAGTTGTCCTGACTGCGACAGTGATCAGATAAGATTTTTTGGGACAGGAACCCAAAAAGTGGAAGAAGAATTAATGAAACAGCTGGATGGTATCCGTATTATCAGAATGGATGTTGATACGACGAGAACTAAAGGAGCCCATGAAAAACTTCTTACTAAATTCGGCCGGGGGGAAGCCGACGTGCTTCTTGGAACACAGATGATAGCTAAAGGTCTGGATTATCCAAATATTACTCTTGTCGGCGTACTTGCAGCTGACTCTATGCTTCATCTTCCGGATTTCAGAGCTTCAGAAAGAACGTTTCAGCTGTTGACTCAGGTGGCAGGCAGAGCCGGCAGACATAAAAAAACTGGAGAAGTGCTTATTCAGACATATTCTCCCGAACATTACAGTATTACAGAAGTGAAACAGCACGATTTTCTATCTTTTTATCAGAAAGAAATGCAGATGAGAAAGATGGGGGGATACCCTCCATATTATTATTTGACAATGCTGCAGATCAGTCATACGGATCTGCATAAAACGGTGCAGTTCACGGAAAAAATCACTGATTTTCTCCGTCAGAACCTTTCTGATACAACGAAAGTTTTCGGTCCGGTCGCTTCCCCCATCCCCCGTATCAAAGATAGATATCGCTATCAAGTCATGATAAAATACAAAATTGAACCGCATCTTGCTGAGGTGCTTCATGAACTTATGGTTTCCCTGCAGACGGATATTGCACGGACGGACCTGCAGGTGATAATAGACACTAACCCGCATATGATGATGTAGTTTCAGGAAGGATGAAAAAAGATGAAAATTGTTTTTATGGGAACACCGGATTTTGCAGTTCCCGCCATGGAGGCAGTTCTGGAAGCTGGACACGACATAGCTCTCGTGGTAACACAGCCGGACCGGCCAAAAGGGAGAAAGAAAACTCTTACTCCTCCGCCGGTGAAAACAGCAGCCGAGAGGCTTGATCTTCCTGTTTTTCAACCGGAAAAAATTAAGGCGGATTATCAGCCTGTCGTAGAGGCTGCTCCTGATCTGATTATTACTGCTGCGTTTGGGCAGATCCTTCCGAAGGAAGTACTCGATATTCCTGAGCTCGGAGCAGTAAATGTCCACGCTTCTCTGCTTCCCAAGTACAGAGGAGGAGCACCAATACATTATGCTGTTATGAATGGTGAAGAAGAAACAGGTATTACTATTATGTACATGGCTGAAAAACTGGATGCGGGGGATATGCTCCTTAAACGATCTATACCAATTAATCCAGATGACACGACCGGAACAATGCATGACAAACTCAGCCTGCTTGGAGCAGAAATGATTAAGGAAATTCTTCCTATGCTTGAAAAAGGAGAGGTAGACCCGGAGCCTCAAAACAGTAGTGAAGCTACATTTGCTCCTAATATTACGAAAGAAAAGGAATTAATTAACTGGGAAGCACCGGCGGAAGAAGTCAGCAGCCAGATAAGAGGTCTTAATCCCTGGCCTGCAGCCTACACTACTTTTTTCGGTAAAAGGCTTAAAGTCTGGGAAGCAGAGCCGGTTGAAGGAGCGGTGAATGATCGTCCCGGCACGGTAACTGCTGTAACTGATAAAGCTTTACATGTAGCGTGCGGCGGTGGAACAGTACTGGCTTTAAAAAAGGTACAGCCATCTGGTAAAAAGCCAATGGATATAGCAACATTTTATAATGGTCAGGGCAGAGATGTTAAAGCAGGGACGGTGCTTGGAATCGATGAATAATTCAAACGTAAGGGAAGCTTCACTCGATGCTCTCTTAAAAATTCATAAAAACCAGACTTACAGCAATCTGCTGCTTAATGATGTAATTAACCAGAAGAAGCTCAGTAAAGTAGATGTCCCACTTTATACTCAAATCGTTTATGGAACACTTCAGCAGCAGCGGTATATTGATTTTATTCTTGAAAGTTTCAGCAGAAAAGCTCTTGATAAACTCGAACCCTGGGTTCTTGTGCTCCTGAGACTCAGTATTTACCAGTTGAAATTTCTTGACAGAGTTCCAGATCATGCTGTTTTGAATGAGGCGGTTACGATAGCTAAACGCAGGGGACACAAAGGGATTTCAGGAATGGTGAATGGCATACTGCGTTCTTATCTTCGAAATGGAGAGCCGGAACTTAAAGAAGCTGGAGGTCCTGTAGTACAGCTTGCCGTAAAAACATCCCATCCTGACTGGATGATAGAAAGGTGGGTGAACCAGTTTGGATGGGAAATCGCTGAAACAACTGCAGAAGCAAACAATCACCCTCCTGGAACTTCAGTAAGAATTAATCCGCTCCGTGTTACTATAGAAGAAGCAATAACGGAACTTCAGAATGAAGAGCTTGAGGTGGAAATAAGTCCATTACTACCGGCGGAGGCTCTTCGTATTAAAAGAGGATCAGCTGCTGCCACGCGGGCTTTTCAGGATGGAAGAATTACTATTCAGGATGAAAGCTCCATGATGGCTGGAAAGGTGCTTGCACCAAATTCAGGTGAACGGATACTGGATGCGTGTGCGGCACCCGGAGGAAAAACCACCCACTTAGCTGAGCAGATGCAAAATAAGGGAGAAGTTATAAGTATCGATCTTCATGAACACAAAATCCGCTTAATTGATCAACAGGCAGAAAGGCTGGGCCTGACTAACATTACTGCCCGGACTGGAGATGCCAGAACACTTGATTCAGAAACGCTGGGAAGTTTCGATAAAATCCTGGTGGATGCTCCTTGTTCTGGTCTCGGTGTCATACGGAGGAAACCAGATATGAAATGGACAAAACTACAGAAAGACCTGGAGCGTTTAATTTCTATTCAAAAAGACATCCTCGAATGTGCATGGAAGCTGCTGAAACCAGGTGGCAGACTTGTTTACAGCACTTGTACAATAGATAAGTATGAAAACGAGATGCAGGTGAAGCGATTCATGGAAGATAATAAGGATGCCGTGGCAGACCAGGACATGTTTGACAGGCTTCCTGAAGAAGTAAAAATAGACATGAAGAATAACTTTATGCTTCAGCTTATGCCGGGAAAATTCGGTACTGACGGTTTCTTTATGGCTTCGTTGGAGAAGCGGTCCGGCCGGGAAGAGTGAGGTGCCTAAATGGAATATAGTTCAGCTACAGATGTAGGTAAAATCAGACAGCATAATGAAGATGCTGTAGCTGTAGTAAAAAGCGGTGAGTACGTCCTGGCTGTTGTTGCAGACGGAATGGGAGGTCATCGAGCGGGGGATACCGCCAGCAGGCTTGCCTGTGAAACACTTGTAACAGGTTTTTACGATCTCCAGGAATCATTGGCCCGCAACGAAATAACTGCATGGCTCGAAAAAGCGGCATCGGAAGCTAACAGGAATATTTTTGAGTATCAAAAAGTTCATCCTGAATGCAGGGGAATGGGGACCACCTTAACTGCAGCATTAAGTACGGTGAATTTCACCGCCTACGCCAATGCAGGAGACAGCAGATTGTATATTTTGGAATCAGGTAGCCTCCGGCAGGTGACGGAAGATCACTCGTTAGTGGAAGAGCTTGTCAGGAGAGGGGAGCTTTCCGTGAAGGAAGCAGAAAAACACCCCCAGAAACATGTTCTTACGAGAGCTCTAGGCACCGAAAAAACAATTGCGGTTGATACCGGTGTTGTAGAATGGAAAGAGAACGATACTATTCTTCTCTGTTCAGATGGACTGACCAATAAGCTGCCTGATAAAGAAATTGAAGAAGTTCTGCAGGAGTATTCGCTGAAAGATACCGCCGTTTTATTAATAGATAAAGCGAATGAACGGGGCGGGGAAGATAATATTACAGCAGCTGCAGTCCGAAACAGGGAAGTGGGTATATGATGATCGGAAAGCGGATTAATGAGCGGTATAAGCTTATACGTCCGGCCGGAGGGGGCGGAATGGCCGACGTTTACCTGGCAAAGGACCTTATTCTTGATCGGCTTGTAGCAGTAAAAATGCTTAAATCCCAGTTCTCTGAAGATGAAGAATTTATTCGGAGGTTTCACCGGGAGGCAGAATCTGCAAGCAGTCTTTTTCATGATAATATAGTATCTATTTTCGATGTCGGGGAAGAAGATGGCCTCTACTATATTGTTATGGAATATGTAGAAGGCCAGACACTTAAAGAATACGTACAGGAGAACGGTTCACTTGAGGTAAAGGAAGCAGTCAGGATCTTGAGTCAGATTACAGAAGCTGTGAGCCATGCCCACTACCACAATATTATTCACCGCGATATAAAACCGCAGAATATACTTATGAGCATAAATGGAACAGCAAAAGTAACGGATTTTGGTATAGCCAGAGCGATAAGCGAAGCTACAATTACGCATACAAATTCTGTGCTTGGTTCAGTACATTATCTTTCACCGGAACAGGCGCGCGGTGGAAAAATAACATACAAATCTGACCTTTATGCTCTCGGAGTTATTTTGTATGAAATGCTCGCAGGAGAAGTTCCGTACAGCGGTGATACAGCTGTGACTATAGCGCTTAAGCATCTTCAGGAACCGTTCCCTAAAATCAGCGAAGTAAATCCTTCTATCCCGCAAAGCGTAGAAAACATGATTACGAAACTGACGGCCAAAAATCCGGACAATCGGTACGAGAGTGCTGACGAAGTATTTGCGGACCTGCAGACGGTTCTCATTCCCGGAAGAATGAATGAAGAACCACTTGATTTTGAAGATGATGACGAAGTAACAAAAGCAGTACCGGTCATTAATCCGGAAACTCCTCCGGAAGAGAGTACGATGGTACCTCCCCTTAAAAACAAAAACGCTGTAGAAAAAAAATCTGAAAAACGCCCCTGGATGTGGGGTGTACTGGGAGCGGTTTTCCTTATAGGACTTCTGTTTATTGTTTTAGCCGTTGTACCGCGGTTTCTGCATGTTGATGAAGTGGAAGTGCCGAATGTTGCCGGATTGACTTCTACAGAAGCTGTGGAAGAATTGGAAGAGCTGGAGCTTGAAGCAGTTCTTCAGGAACGGGAAGATGACAATGTGCCGGTGGATCATGTTATATCGATCCGTCCTGAAGCGGGAACTTCCGTTAAAATAGGTTCAGAAGTAACATTAATCGTCAGCAGTACAGATCCTGTTACTGGAATGGAAAACGTTCTCGGTCTGTCCGAAGCAGAAGCAGAAGCAGCTTTAGCCGATTATGCTTCTGTCACAGTTTCTTATCAGGAAACAACGGAGGAACCGGATGATACAGTTATCGAACAGCTTCCGCCGCCGGGGGAAAATACCGTACCCGAAGAAACGGAAGTCGAGCTGATCGTCACAGAAAGAGAGGTATTTACTCTCGGTAATCTGTATGGTATGACGAGAGAGGAAGTACTGGAAGAACTTAATGATGCACCGTACATTGACCTTGTATTCGAAGAACAATATCATGATTCGATGGATGAAGGCAGAGTATTTTTTCAGGACCCGGCCCGCGGAACAGAAATTAATGAAAGTATAACTGTTGAAGTGACTTTTTCCCGAGGTCCCGAGGCAGCAGAACCGGATAACGAAGAAGATACCGAAGAATCAAATGAAGAAGTAAATAACGAAGAAACGAATGAAGAAACGAATAACGAAGAAGATACCGAAGAAACAAATGAAGAAACGAATAACGAAGAACAAGAGGTGGAACCGGAACCTTCGCCTGAGGAAACTGAAGAAAATAATAATACAGACACAGATAATAACGAGGAGCAGGAGGGGGCAAGAGCTGAAGTACCTTTTGCTGTTAACCTTCCTGATTCAGACGATGAAAATTCCGAAAGTTATGCAATTGAAATTCAGGTGGAGGATGCAATTAATCATTCTCCTCAGACCGTGATTGAAGAAGAGATTACTGAATCAACACAATTTGCGGTTCCGATGGCTGTGGAACCGGGTGGTTCCGCTTCGCTGATCTTAATTGTGGATGGGGAGGAATTCGCTGAATCTCCTTACAATTATACGTATGAGGAAGTCCAGCAGTATGAATGATGGAGGTGCGCATGCCTACAGGCAGAATTGTTAAGGCATTAAGTGGATTTTACTATGTGGAGAATGAAGACGGAATTTTTCAATGCAGAGCCAGAGGGAACTTTCGAAAAAGAAAAATAACACCGCTTGTAGGAGACTGGGTGGAGTTTGAAGCGGAAAACAGAACAGATGGCTACGTGTTGGAAGTTAATGCTCGGAAAAACGAACTGATACGCCCGCCGATAGCTAATGTTGATCTGGCAGTACTAGTTTTTTCAGCCAGGGAACCGGATTTCAGCACCCAACTGCTTGACAAGTTTTTAGTCCATATAGAAGCGAATGGGATAGAAGCTGTCATTTGTCTTACCAAAACAGATTTGGGAGTCAATGAACAAACACAGACAGAAGCTGAAGTATATGAAGGACTCGGATATAAAGTACTTTATGCTTCACAGGAAAGTAAGGAGTCCGCTGATGATGTTGCAGAAGCTCTGCAGGGACGCATCTCCGTTTTTGCCGGCCAGTCGGGGGTAGGTAAATCCACGCTGCTCAATGTAATTAAGCCGGAGCTTCATCTGGAAACAAATCCAATTTCCCGGAGCCTGGGCAGAGGAAAGCATACAACAAGACATGTAGAATTAATAAAGCTGGAGGAAGGAACCTACGTAGCAGATACTCCCGGTTTCAGTTCTCTCGACTTCCGGGGTATCGAAGCGGCTTCTCTTTCTCATTTATATCCGGAAATGGCCGCTCTAATAAATGACTGCCGTTTCCGGGCGTGTACGCACTTGAAAGAGCCGGGGTGCGCTGTGAAACAGGCTGTGGAGGATGGCAGTATTGCGCATTTCCGCTATGAAAGCTACAAACAGTTTCATGATGAAATTCAATCCCAAAAACGGAGGTACTGAAGTAATGACTTTAAAAATAGCCCCTTCAATTTTATCGGCAGATTTTAGTGCACTTGGATCAGAAATTAAAGAAGTGGATGCAGGAGGCGCCGACTATATTCATATAGACGTAATGGATGGTCACTTTGTGCCGAACATTACGATTGGACCTCTCATCGTAAAAGCAGTCCGTCCGCACACAAAGCTCCCGCTTGACGTTCATCTTATGATTGAAAACCCGGAGTTATACATTCGGGAGTTTGCAGAGGCTGGAGCCGATATTATTTCTGTACATGCAGAAGCGTGTCCTCACCTTCACCGGACCATTCAGCTGATTAAAAAAGAAGGAATTAAAGCTGGAGTTGTCATCAATCCAGGTACACCAGTAAGTATGATAGAGCACGTTATTCAGGATGTTGATCTGGTCCTGCTTATGACTGTTAATCCCGGCTTTGGCGGTCAGGCATTTATTGAAAGCGTACTGCCTAAAATTGAATACGTACGCCGTCTGGCAGGGCCCGGTAAAGATGTAGAGGTGGATGGCGGTGTGAATGCCGAAACAGCTGCATTATGCATAGAAGCAGGAGCGAATGTTCTCGTAGCCGGCTCGGCGGTATTCGGAAATGCGGATCGTGCAGCAGCTGTTGAACAAATACGGGAAGCCTGTAAACTTTAAATTAAATACCACGGGGGAGTCTTGGGAAGGACTGAGAGGGGACTGAACGTTCCGACCCTTAGAACCTGTAAGCTGATACTTACGAAGGGATGTGGAGTAAAGGTGCTGTATACACGGCTGTCTCCCGGACAGCCGTGTATTTTTGTTAGGCTCTGTAATGTTCATTGTTGATGACAAGAAGAAAAAAGAACCGCAGACACCCTGATGTTAACACGGTGCTTAAACAGAGTTTTTTATTTTAAAAATGCCCCGGGAAATTATGTGAAGCTGAAAAAAGAAATGAGACCGCTCAGCAATGAGTGATTTTTCAGTTCCTGCGGTTCTTCTAAGACCGAAAGAAGCGAAGTCCGAAGTAATAAATCAAAAGTTAAATCAAACTGAACTGTTCAAAGTTGACAGCACGAGTGAATCGTTTGAGCTGAAAAGAAGGGGGAAAAGAAATTGAACAGGATGAAGCTGATTGTGATGATGGAAATTGCTCTTATGACAGGCCTTGCAGTCGTACTCGATTTTTTAACATTGTTTCGTATGCCTTATGGAGGATCAGTCACTCTCGCTATGCTGCCTATTTTAATTATTGCTTATAGAAGAGGAGTTGGAGCCGGGGTGATGACAGGTTTGCTCTTCGGTCTTGCAAACCTTATGTTCGGGCCGTACATTGTCCATTGGATTCAGGCACTGCTTGAATATCCAGTCGCTTTTGCTGCTGCAGGACTCGCCGGGCTATTCCAATTCGACAGAAATACTTCATTAAAGAAAAAAATTATTTATTTAAGTGCGGGGATTTTACTGGCGGTAATTCTGCGTTTTGCGGCACACTTTACCGCCGGTGTTATATGGTTCGGTGAATTCGCCCCAGAAGGGACTCCTGTAGTTCTATATTCATTCATATACAACTTAAGTTATCTTGGTCCAACATTCATACTGCTGCTAATTATCATGTTACTGATTGCCAGAACAGGAAAACAGCTGTTACACCCAGCACATTAAAAGGAGAAATTTAATGAAATATATAATTTATGGGGGCGGCCCCTCAGTCCTTATCCCAACTACGGAAGATATTATCCACAGGCATGGAAAATATATCAAGTGGATTGGAGTAGACCGGGGGGCATTTATTCTGGCAGAAGCCGGAATTTCAATGGAAAAAGCAGTTGGAGATTTCGATTCTGTTTCCCCCGGGGAATGGGAGAAGATAAAAACGGCGGTGCAATTACCAGATATTTTCCCGCCTGAAAAAAATGAAACAGACCTTGAACTGGCCGTATCCTTTGCAGAAAAGCAAAAGCCGGAACAAATTGTACTTGTAGGAGGTACCGGAGGACGGCTGGATCATTTTTTATCCGCAGTGCATTTAATGGAGATGAGCGGAAGCTCTTTGACGATAGAAGATAAAGTCAATCGCATGTTTTCCCTGGAAGCCGGCCGGCATTGCGTAAGCCGCTCTTCCTTTCCCTATGTATCTTTTCTTCCTGCTACAGAAACAGTAGAGGACCTTACGTTGAAAGGTTTCCGGTATGATCTGACCAACAAGAACCTCACGAAAAAATCAACCCTCTGTATCAGTAATGAATGGAAATATACTGAAGCAGAAGTTTATTTTCGGACGGGCAGGCTGTTGATGATCGAAAGCAGGGATATGTATTAATGAACTTTCCAGTGGATTCTTGAAGCTTTATGTTAGCAGGAGGGACCCTGCCGTTGTTTTTCTTCGCCGCAACCAGCTCCCCCTCAGCTCCAGCCTGAGAGTGTGAAGGGGCTCTGACTTTATTAATGTAAATAAAAAAGCTGCTCCCCTCTGAATGGGAGCAGCTTAATTTATTATACCCGCTGAACTTTGCCGGATTTAAGTGCGCGTGCAGAAACATAAACACGCTTAGGCTTACCGTCCACCATAATTCGTACTTTCTGAACGTTGGCGCCCCATCGGCGTTTGTTAGCATTCATAGCGTGGGAACGTTTATTTCCAGTTGCCGGCCCACGGCCAGTAATTACACAACGACGTGCCATGCATATCCCTCCTTCTTACAATCAGCATAACTCATACTTGAATATTGTAGCATCACCATTTTTTAAATTCAAGGGATAATTTCAAGTTAAAAACCTTGACACTTATCATCGCAATTTACGCAGGGGTGTGCTATTCTCAATATCGGGCTGTCAGGGGAACTTTCCAATTCATTCTAACTGTAGTAAAATAACCTTAGCCATTCAGTAAAAATACCTCGGAGGAGGCAGTTTTTTATGACCATTGAAATGAACACAAAGTATGGAAATATTGACGTATCGAAGGAAGTAGTTGCTGTGATCGCCGGCGGAGCGGCTGTAGACTGTTATGGCATCGTAGGGATGGCTTCACAAAAACAATTGAAAGATGGCATAACCGATCTTCTCGGCAGAGAAAACATGGCCAGAGGAGTCGTCATACGCGAGGAGAACGATAAAGTTAACATTGATATGTATATAATCGTAAGCTATGGCACAAAAATTTCAGAAGTAGCCTACAACGTTCAGCAGAAAGTAAAATACCAGCTGGAACAGATGCTCGGCTTAAAAGTAACTTCTGTAAACATTTTTATTTCGGGCGTCCGGGTAACAAATTAGTTTATGCTAGGAGGAACACATGTGGCTGTTCAAAAGATAGATGGAAAAAAGCTTTCGCAGATGCTGCTCGAGGGGGCTGCAAACCTTTCGAACAATTCTAAAAAAATTGATGCGTTAAACGTTTTTCCTGTACCTGACGGAGATACAGGAACAAACATGAATTTAACTATGACTTCCGGAGTTAAAGAAGTCAAAGGGAACGAAAAAGCACACGCAGGTAAAGTGGCGGGATATTTCGCCAAAGGTCTCCTTATGGGAGCAAGAGGTAATTCAGGGGTAATACTATCACAGTTATTCCGGGGCTTTTCAAAAAGCATTGAGAAACAGCCTGAGCTTCAGCCGTCACACATTGCAGATGCACTGAAACAAGGCGTGGATATGGCCTATCGTGCCGTTATGAAACCGGTAGAAGGAACGATACTTACTGTAGCTAAAGACGCAGCAGAAGCTGCTGCAGCAGAAGCTGCTGCTGGTACAGACTGTATTTCCCTTCTTGAAAAAGTCGTGTCAGAAGCAGATGCATCACTTGAAAGAACTCCCGATCTTCTGCCTGTTTTAAAGGAAGTGGGTGTTGTGGATTCAGGAGGACAGGGTCTGCTTACTATTTATGAAGGTTTTTTGGCAGCCTTAAAAGGTGAAAAGATCGAAATCTCTTCCAATGCGGAAACACCATCCATGGAGGAACTTGTCAAGTTTGAGCATCATCAGTCAGCTCAGAGCCATATGGCTACAGAAGATATTGAATTTGGATACTGTACGGAAGTCATGGTGAAATTCGAGGAAAGCAAACTGAACGAACATCCGTATAACGAGGATACTTTCCGTAATCAGCTGGACAAATATGGTGATTCCCTGCTGGTCGTATCTGATGAAGATCTTTTGAAAATACATATTCACGTAGAGTACCCGGGATCTGTAATAAATGAAGCTCAAAAATTCGGGTCGCTTGTGAATATTAAAGTAGAAAATATGCGGGAGCAGCATACTTCGATTTTAAATAAGGAAGAGACGGCTCCTGTGTCAGAACCGGATAAATTCGCTGTTATTACTGTAGGTATGGGTACTGGAATCCGTGAATTGTTTGAAGGCCTTGGGGTAAAGAAAGTAATCGAGGGCGGACAGACGATGAACCCTTCCACAGAAGATTTTGTTAAAGCCATCGAGGAAGTGAATGCTGAAAATATTATACTTCTTCCTAATAACAGTAATATCGTGATGGCTGCAGAACAGGCGGCCGAAGTAGCAGAAGCTCAAGTAAAAGTAGTTCCTTCCAAATCGGTGCCGCAGGGACTGGCGGCTATGCTGGCTTTTAATGAAGAACAGCAGCTTTCCGAAAACGCTGAGTCGATGTCTGAAGCGCTGACGTTCGTTAAAACAGGGGAAGTTACTTATGCAGTAAGGGATACGAGTCTGAACGGAGTTTCCATTAATGAAGGAGATTTTATGGGGATTTCAGAAAAGAATATTGTATCCAATGGAGCGGACGTAAAAGAAGTAGCTGAAAAACTCGTTGATTATCTTGTAGATGAAGAAAGCGAAATAGTAACTGTTATTTATGGGGAAGACCGCACTTCTTCGGATGCGGAAGACTTGAAACAATACATTGAGTCTGAGCATGCAGAGGTGGAAGTAGAAGTACATGCCGGAGATCAACCGCTGTATTCCTATATTTTATCCGTCGAGTAACGGAAGCAAAGGGGCTGGGGAAAATGAGAAAAGTAACAATTGTCACGGATTCGACAGCGGATATTCCTGTAACAATGACAGAGGAGCTTAATATTCATGTGGTACCGCTGAATGTGCATTTCGGAGAGGAAACATATGAAGATGGAGTTGATCTGAGTGCTGAGGAATTTTATAAGAAGCTGAGAGAATCACGGGATATTCCTACTACCTCCCAGCCTTCACCGGCACGTTTTGAAGAAGTTTACCGTAATCTTTACGAAGAAACAGGTACGGAAATTATTTCTATTCATCTATCTGCGAAAATGAGCGGGACCTTTCAGTCTGCTCATATTGCTCAGCAGTCGCTGGAGGAAGAGATACCTGTAGAAGTAGTGGATTCAAAAAGAGCTTCCTATGCTATTGGTGTAATCGTAGTGGAAGCTGCCCAGTTGGCCGAACAGGGGGCTTCCAAAGCGGAAGTGATGGACAGAATTAATGAAATGCTGGAAGAAGCGAATGTTTATTTTATGGTGGACACCCTTGAGTATCTCCAAAAAAATGGCCGCATCGGCAAAGCTTCTGCCCTGGTAGGGTCACTGCTTAAAATCAAGCCGATACTTTCCCTTACGAAAGAAGGAGAGGTTTATCCTTTTGAAAAAGTAAGAGGGCAGAAAAAAGCAATTCAGAAAATATTAGCTGAAATGACGAAGAATTATAATGGAAAACCGCTGCATGTAGGTATCTCCCACGCAGAAGCAGAAGGGGATGCAGAATTAATCATGGAGCAGGTTAAAGAGCAGTTCGAAGTGGAACAGGAAGTAATAACTAATATCGGTCCTGTAATCGGAGCGCATGTTGGGCCGGGAACTGTAGCTGTCAGCGTTACTCCTGTCAGAAGAAAATAGAAAAACAGAACGGGCGCACAACATGTACAAAAAGCCGGCAGTTACTTTCTCTGCCGGCAATTATCCACACAGGACTTTAAGATCGTTTTTTTTAAGAGTATTACAGTAATGACAGCGCTTACAAAAAAGATTTGTGCAGGAGGCATAAAATGAAATACAGAAGTGTATTTGACATTATTGGACCGGTAATGATCGGGCCTTCAAGTTCCCACACAGCAGGAGCTGCCCGAATCGGTCTGGTCGCACGGCAGTTATTTCGGGAGCAGCCCGAAAAGGTATCATTTCACCTGTACGGATCATTTGCTAAAACGTATCAGGGCCATGGGACTGATGTAGCTCTCATAGGTGGAATTCTTGGTTTTGATACTAGTGATCCACGACTTACGAATGCGGTGGAAGAAGCTCAGAAAAATGAGCTGGCCTTTGAATTTATTATAGAAAACGAAGTAAGCCACCATCCAAATACCGTGAAAATTGTTATGGAGAAAAATGGGAGAAGTATGTCACTTATGGGAATATCAATAGGTGGAGGAAAAGTGGAAATTAAAGAGTTAAATGGTTTTGAACTAAATCTCAGCGGAAACCATCCGGCAATTTTAGTCGTTCATGAAGATAAATACGGTGCGATTGCTTCTGTAGCTGCTGTGCTGGCAGGGAAAAAAATCAATATCGGTCACATGGAAGTTTCCCGTAAAGAAGAGGGAAAGGATGCTCTGATGGTAATTGAAGTGGACCAGAACGTTGAGCCGGAAACACTTGAAGAAATTTCGGCTCTTGATCATATTACTCAGGTAACTAAAGTTCATGAGTAATGGAGGGAAAATAAATGTTTAAAACAGCAGAAGAACTCGTTCAGAAAGCGGAGCGGGAAAATATAAAAATCTCCGAAGTAATGATTCGTCAGGAAATGAAAGTACACGACAGGTCAAGGGAAGATATTTATAACCAGATGGAAAGAAATCTGGACGTGATGGAGCGTGCTGTAAACAGAGGCATAACAGAAAGCGTGCGCTCTGTTTCCGGACTAACGGGAGGAGACGGAAAAAAGCTTCATGAGTATATGATGCTGAACGATACCCTTTCCGGAAATCTGACGATGGATGCCGTTGCAAAAGCAATGTCCACAAACGAAGTGAACGCGGCTATGGGAACGATCTGTGCAACACCAACTGCAGGAGCAGCAGGAGTAGTACCGGGCACGTTGTTTGCAGTAAAAGAGAAATTGAACCCGACACGGGATGAAATGATACGATATTTATTTGTGAGTGGGGCTTTTGGATTTATTACGGCAAATAACGCTTCTATTTCCGGTGCTGCAGGAGGGTGTCAGGCAGAAGTAGGTTCAGCTACAGGTATGGCTGCCGCAGCTATTGTGGAAATGGCTGGAGGAACCCCTCGCCAGTCTTCCCAGGCGATGGCCATGGCTTTGAAAAATATGCTGGGTCTTGTTTGTGATCCTGTTGCCGGACTCGTCGAAGTACCGTGTGTGAAGAGAAATGCTTTTGGTGCTTCCCACGCTCTTGTCGCAGCCGACCTCGCACTTGCCGGAATAGAAAGCCGTATTCCGTGCGATGAAGTAATCGACGCAATGTATCGGATCGGTGAAAATATGCCAACAGCTTTGAAAGAAACCGGTGATGGTGGTCTGGCAGCCACGCCGACCGGGAACCGCTACAAAAAAGAAATATTTGGTGCAGGTAAATAATGAAAGGCTCTACAGGGTTGGATGTACCTGTGCACGCAGTTAAAGGGATTGGTGCGAGAGCGGCAGAGCAGATGTCAGCAATGGGGATTCATACGGTGGAAGATCTGCTGTTTTACTTTCCATTCCGCTATGAAGATTTTTCGGTCCGGCGTCTGGAAGAAGTACAGCATGAAGAGCGTGTTACTCTGCAGGGTACTGTTCACAGTTACCCGGAACTGAGGTTTTACGGAAAAAAGAAGTCCCGTTTGACCGTTCGCGTGCTCGTGGACGGTTTTCTCGTTCAAGCAGTATTTTTTAATCAGCCTTTCCTGAAGCGGCAGATTGAAGTAGGGCAGAACCTTATTTTCCATGGTAAATTTGACCGCCACCGCCTTATGGTGAATGGAGCCGTCGTTAAAACACCAGCATCTGACGGATCGCTGGAGCCGGTATATCCCCTGAAAGGAGACGTTAAACTTACATCCCTCAGAAAGTGGATTGCTGGTGCTTTTGAAAATTACGGAGACGAAATTAAAGAAATGCTTCCCATATCGGTATTGGAGAAATATAAGCTTATGCCGCGAAGTGAAGCCTGTTATTACCTCCATTATCCACAGGACATGGATATGTTTAATCAGGCTAAAAGGCGGATGGTCTACGAGGAGCTGCTGCTTTTTCAGTTGAAAATGCAGTATTTCAGGAAACGTACGCGTGAATCTACAGATGGTGTTCAAAAAACATGGAATGAGGAACATCTCCAAAATTTTATCAATGAACTGACTTTTTCGCTTACTAATGCCCAGCATCGTGTGTTAACAGAGATACTTGCAGATTTATATTCTCCCTACCGTATGAACCGTCTGCTGCAGGGGGATGTAGGGTCCGGAAAAACCGTTGTAGCGGCGGCAGCTTTATATGCATCTGTGCTTGCCGGGTGTCAGGGAGCTCTGATGGTACCGACAGAAATTCTGGCGGAGCAGCATACGGATTCCCTAAAAAGTCTATTTAAGAATCTGCCGGTTAAAATTGGCCACCTGTCAGGATCATCAAAGGTTAAAGAACGAAGAGAAACGCTTGAAAAGCTCGCTGCCGGGGATATCGATATTATTATCGGTACCCATGCTCTTATTCAGGAAGGCGTGGACTTTAAAAATCTCGGCTTAGTAATCACAGATGAACAGCACCGTTTTGGTGTTTCGCAGAGACGTGTACTGCGGGATAAAGGTCTTAAACCGGATGTTCTTTTCATGACAGCAACTCCAATACCAAGAACTCTCGCAATTACCGCTTTTGGAGATATGGACGTGTCTACAATTGATGAAATGCCGGCCGGACGGAAAACGATAGAAACTTACTGGGCCAGACCGGATACGCTTCCCAGAGTACTTCGTTTTATTGAAAAGCAGACAAATGCCGGACATCAGGCTTACGTAATATGTCCGCTCATTGAGGAGTCGGATAAACTGGACGTTCAGAACGCAATCGATCTGCACGCTCATATTCAGGAGTGTCTTCCTGAAATAAAAACCGGCCTTATGCACGGCAGACTGCCTTCTGATGAAAAAGAGGAAATTATGCAGGAATTTGCAGAAAATAAGATACAGATTCTCGTTTCGACGACCGTTGTGGAAGTAGGGGTGAATGTACCGAATGCTACTGTGATGGTTATATATGACGCCAATAGATTCGGGCTGGCGCAGCTTCATCAGCTGAGAGGACGTGTAGGCAGAGGGGCGGAGCAGTCATATTGTATTCTTCTTGCCGATCCGAAGTCGGATTCAGGAAAAGAAAGAATGAGTATCATGACAGAAACGAATGACGGGTTTGAGCTCTCCCAGAGAGATCTGGAGCTTCGTGGGCCCGGAGATTTCTTTGGGGTGAAGCAGAGCGGCCTCCCCGAAATGAAAGTGGCAGACATTGTAGAGGACTACCGTACACTTGAAGTAGCACGCCAGGATGCAGCTAAGATGATAGAATCGAACGCGTTCTGGAATTCAGATGTTTATAAAGCGCTGCGGCTTGCACTTGAAGAAGAAGGTATATTAAATACCGATAAAATTGATTAGCACCTTCCAGTTGAAAATGGAAGGTGATATCTATATACTACAATTAGTACCTAGTCCTATGAGCTTGGAAGTGATGAATCAATGAAATGGACCAAAAAGCAGCGCCAGCCGAAGCTGCAGGACCGGATTAAAGAAGATCCGTTTATTACAGATGAAGCTCTGGCTTCCTTGTTTCAGGTGAGCGTGCAGACGATCAGGCTTGATCGTCTGGAAATGAACATTCCGGAAGTAAGGGAACGCATCAAAGATGTCGCTCAAAAGCAGTATGATCCGGTGAGGGCTCTGCCCGAAGAAGAAATTATTGGGGAAATTATAGACCTCGAACTGGATAAGTATGCGATTTCTATTTTGGATATAAAGCAGGAGCATGTTTTCTCAAGAAACAATATAGCAAGAGGCCATCATTTGTTCGCTCAGGCGAATTCTCTGGCCGTAGCAGTAATCAATGATGAACTGGCTCTTACTGCTAATGCTGAAATCTCTTTTAAACGGCAGGTCTCAGCAGGAGAACGAGTAATCGCCAAAGCGAAGGTGATTGATATCGGCCGGAGCCGGACAGACGTCACAGTCGAAAGCTTTGTAGAACAGTCGCTTGTTTTTGAAGGCCGTTTTTCTATGTTTCGTGAAGATTATGCAGAAAGCGGGGAATAAAAAATGCGTTTAGCGGTGGATGCTATGGGCGGCGACAATGCCCCGGAAAGTGTTTTGCAGGGCTGCGTCACAGCTCTTGATACATATAAAGATTTACAAGTAATCTTAATTGGTGATAAAGACAAAATTACTCCTTATATCGAAGAGTCGGACCGGGTCAAAATCATCCATACTACAACTGTGATTGATGCCGACGATTCACCTGTTAAAGCAGTGCGTCGTAGAAAAGATGCATCGATGGTGCAGGCTGTGCAGCTGGTTAAAGATGGAGAAGCTGATGCGGCTGTCTCAGCAGGAAACACTGGGGCACTTATGACAGCAGGCCTCCTCGTAATTGGACGAACTAAAGGCATTGAAAGGCCGGCTCTTTCTCCGATGCTTCCCACAATGAAAGGAGAAGGCTTTTTACTGCTGGACGTAGGGGCAAACATGGAGGCTAAACCGGCACAACTGGTACAGTATGCCTTAATGGGCGATGTTTATATGCGCAAAGTGCGGGGAATGACCTCTCCGAGAATCGGTCTGCTGAACGTTGGAGCCGAGGCAGGCAAGGGCACGGAACTTGCTAAAGCAGCATACGAGGAACTGGAAAAAATGCCCCTGAATTTCATCGGTAATGTAGAGGCCCGGGACCTCCTGGACGGGGCGGCGGATGTAGTTGTATGTGACGGATTTTCAGGTAATCTTGTGTTAAAGACAATTGAAGGTACGGCATTATCTCTTTTTGCCCTGTTAAAAGATGAACTGACTTCTTCTCTGAAGAATAAACTGGCGGCTGGGGTTCTTAAACCGGCGTTTAAACGGGTGAAAAATAAAATGGACTACTCAGAATATGGTGGAGCGGGTCTGTTCGGTTTGAATGCGCCTGTTATTAAAGCGCACGGTTCTTCAGATGCCCAGGCATTTTTCAGTGCTGTACGTCAGGCTAAAACGATGCACGACGAAAATGTGATCGACACGATCCGTGAGACGATAGAAGCCACAAAGAAATCGGAGGAACAATCATGAGAAAAACAGCAGTGATTTTCCCGGGACAGGGAGCTCAGCATATTGGAATGGGGCAGGAGCTCGCAGAAAATTACCCGGAAGCAAAAAAAGTGTTTGAAATGGCAGATCATGCTCTTGGAGAACATTTTTCTGAAATGATATTCAATGGAGAAGAAGCAATTCTAAAACGTACAGAAAATACACAGCCTGCTCTGCTGACTGCGAGTTTGGCAGCATGGAAAGTGCTGGAAAGCCATGGTGTGAAAGCTTCTTACGCAGCCGGACACAGTCTCGGTGAATACAGTGCACTTACAGCTTCAGGCACACTCTCGTTTACGGAAACCGTACAGGCAGTTCGTAAACGCGGCCAGTTTATGGAAGAAGCAGTACCAGAAGGAAAAGGAACGATGGCTGCCATTCTGGGGCTCGATCGTGACAAGCTTGAAAAGGTTACGAAACAAGCTTCTGAAGAAGCAGGTGTTGTCGAGCCGGCCAACTTCAACTGTCCCGGTCAGATTGTCATTTCCGGAAGTGTTGAAGGAGTCAACCGTGCCGTGGAACTTGCTAAGGAAGCAGGGGCGAGAAGAGCAATGCTTCTGCAGGTGAGCGGTCCGTTTCATTCCAGTCTGATGCAGCCGGCAGCCGAAAAAATGAAGCCGGAACTTGCGCATATGGATGTCAACGGGCAGAGTATGCAGGTGATCGCCAATGTAACGGGAAGGCCGGTTACGAAAGAAAATGTAACAAAAGCTTTAACAGAACAAATATCATCCCCCGTGCTCTGGGAGGACACAATAAGGTACCTGCTCGATGAGGGTGTGGACACGTTTATTGAAGCAGGGCCTGGGAAAGTGCTCAGCGGCCTTGTGAAAAAAGTATCCCGTCAGGCAGTAACACTTCCTGTCTATGACAAAGAAACATTGGAAAAAGCTGTAGAGTATTTAAAGGAGGAAGAGAAATGAAAGGGTTGAATGCACTCGTCACAGGTGGTTCAAGAGGTATTGGAAGGGCGGTCTGCCTTGAACTTGCTGAAAAAGGGGTGAACGTTGCCGTTAATTATTCCGGGAACAGGGAAAAGGCAGAAAACACTGTCGAAGAATGCAGGAAACACGGTGTGGAAGCTTATGCTGTTCAGGCGGATGTGGCTGATGGAGAAGCAGCACAAAATATGGTGAAAGAAGTCGTCAAAACATTTGGAAGTATAGATATACTCGTAAACAATGCTGGTATTACAAGAGATAACCTTGTAATGCGCATGAAGGAAGAAGATTTTGATGCTGTTATAAATACAAATCTTAAAGGTGTTTTCAATTGTTCGAAAGCTGTAACCCGTCCTATGATGAAACAGCGTTTCGGGAGAATAATTAACATTTCTTCAGTTGTGGGGGCGCTTGGAAACGCCGGCCAGGCTAATTACGCAGCCAGCAAAGCAGGAGTGATAGGGTTAACCAAATCGCTCGCACGGGAATTGGCAAACCGGAACATTCTTGTGAATGCCGTTTCGCCGGGCTTTATTTCTACAGAAATGACGGAGGAGCTGCCGGAGGAATCAAAAGAGGCACTCTACAGCCAGATTCCTCTAGGGAAACTCGGGCAGCCGGAGGACGTAGCACGAATTGTCCGTTTTCTGGCATCTGCTGACAGCGAGTATATGACTGGGCAGACACTTCACGTCGATGGTGGAATGTATATGCCGTAAAAGTGTCTGGCATTTCGCCGGGCTTTATCCTATAATGACGTAAGGAGGTGAAAGACATGGCAACGAATCAGGAACGCATATCCAAAATTGTTTCCGAGCGCCTCGGAGTTGACGAATCAGAAGTAAAGCGCGAAGCTACTTTTAAAGATGATCTGGGTGCTGACTCTCTTGACGTAGTAGAGCTTGTTATGGAGCTTGAAGACGAGTTTGATCTGGAAATCTCTGATGAAGACGCAGAGAAGATCGCTACAGTCGGTGATGTCATTGACTACATAGAGAATCATCAGTAAAAACTGCAGGGTGATCCCGGTATCCGCCGGATCGCCCTGATTGATTCTCTCGTACTGCCGGCTTAATCGAAAAAAGACACTGGTGGGGGTTTGCATGCAGCAATCAAGAAAAATATACAGGCGGGGTATGAAACGTCAAGGAAAAAAACTTCAGATGACGCAGGCACAAAAAGCTAAATACAGGCAGTTTCTGGAGTCTATTGAAGTAACGTTTGAAAAAGAAGATCTGTTTATTCAGGCTTTTACACATTCATCCTACGTAAACGAACACAGGATCCGTCCACACGATGATAATGAAAGACTTGAATTTTTAGGCGATGCAGTTTTGGAATTGGCCATCTCACAGTATTTATTTAAACTGTTTGAGCACATGAGTGAGGGAGAGATGACCAAACTCAGAGCTGCGATCGTATGTGAGCCTTCTCTGGCTAAAAATGCAGAAGAACTGCATTTCGGTGACTATGTGCTGCTCGGTAAAGGAGAAGAAATGACCGGCGGCAGAGAACGCCCTGCACTTCTTGCAGATGTGTTTGAAGCGTTCATAGGCGCATTATATCTGGATTCAGGAATGGAAGCAGTCTACGGATTTCTTGAGAAGTACGTTTATCCAAAAATTCATGAAGGTGAATTTTCCCACATGATGGATTTTAAGAGCCAGCTTCAGGAACTGATTCAGCGGGAAACCCAGGGACAGGTACAGTATCATATTGTGCAGGAAAAAGGCCCTGCCCATTCCCGGGAGTTTGTATCCGAAGTGCTGCTGGATGAAGAACCTCTAGGCACAGGAACCGGCAAGTCCAAAAAAGAAGCCGAACAGATGGCTGCCCAGAAAGCACTCGAAAAGCTGAATAATGAGGAATAAATAAAAAAGCGTGATCTATGAGCACCTGCACAGTGCTGATAGATCACGCTTTTACTGTTTAACCGTTTAAAAAACATCCATAACTGATGAAAAAAGTGATACCCTGCTTTTTGTTACATGGTTTCTGCATTAATAAATTCTAAAGAGCTTCTAAAAGCCTTTATTAACCTTACAGAGACCATCAATTAAACACGATATTCCTCCCTGACCCGCTGAAGTACATTGTAGCAGGCTTTAGAAAAGTCGGAATCGTTACTGCGTAGTTCTGCTTCGTAATCATCCACGGATTTCTGGAGAGATTCTTCATAAGGAGGAGGCTCCCCTTCAAAAGGTTTTAAATGAGTTAAAGGAATGTTAGCTTTCTCCGTATAGCTTAATGCTTTTCTTTCATGAAAAAGAGGAACATCCACCTGATTCGGATTATGCAGGTCACCTTGACGCGGGTGCTTCGTTACTGCCAGAATTTTAATAACCGCAGTTTTTTTACCGGGAGACTGACTGATGATTTCTCCAATATAGCCGCCGGTTTTATAAATGCAGCGGACTAAATCTCCATTTTCCATAAAAAACCTACTTTCTGATAGTCTACTGGTTGCGCATATTTCCAAGTTCAGAGACGATGGCATCCATTTCATTAACGCTGAAGCTCGGTTTGGCCATTACCATGTCATGGATTTCTTTTATTTCATCGTATTTTTCAGCACCGTAAAATTCTGCTTTCATTGCCCCGCCATTAACGATCTGGAGCTTGTCTTTTATATCTTCTATCATCTGTGCCATTTCTTCTTTTTTTACTTCTGTATCTTTCAAATTTTTCATCCTTTCTTTTGATCCTTTTTAATTATAAGCTGGAGCTGTTTTAAACATCTAAAACAATGGTTTCTGACTCGGTTAGCAGCCTGCAGCTGCTTCCCTGCTTTTATCTTAACATGATAAGGAGGAGCATAACAGCCATTTCCATGTCAGGATTCAAAAGGCTAGTTAAACTGCTCTGTAATGTATGATAAAATAGCTTGGTTAGCACTATATAAGTCAAGATAGAAGGTAGAGGTGAGTGGCATGTTCCTTAAAAGGCTTGAACTCGCAGGATTTAAATCTTTTGCAGATCTGGTTCACGTGGAGTTTGAAGAGGGAGTAACGGCAGTCGTTGGTCCGAACGGCAGCGGTAAAAGTAATATATCGGATGCTGTCCGCTGGGTACTCGGTGAACAGTCTGCGCGTAACCTGCGGGGAGCAAAAATGGAGGATGTCATTTTTTCAGGCAGTGAAACAAGGCCGCCTTTGAATATGGCCGAAATATCACTGATATTGAATAATGAACAGCAGAAGCTGGCGGTGGACTACACAGAAGTAGCCGTCACAAGAAGAGTATTCCGGTCAGGAGACAGCGAATATTTAATAAACGGTCAATCCTGCCGTCTGAAAGATATAATAGATTTGTTTATGGATTCAGGCATCGGCCGCGAATCTTTTTCAATCATTGGTCAGGGACGGGTGGAAGAAATATTAAGCAGTAAAGCAGAGGATAGACGTGCCATTTTTGAAGAGGCTGCCGGAGTAAGAAAATATAAACAGCGAAAACAGCAGGCTGAAAAAAAGCTGGTGGATACTGAAGAGAACCTTAAACGGGTGAGAGATATACTTCACGAGCTGGAAGCTCAGGTCGAGCCATTGGAGGAACAGGCTTCTGCAGCAAAAGAATATCTGGCACAGAAGGAAGAGCTGAAACAAATTGAAGCAGCTGTGCTTGTTTACGAAATTAAAGAAAAGCACGAGACATGGACAGCTGAAAAAGAAAAACTGGAAGAAATCGAAAGCCGAAAAGCACGTCTTGAATCGAAAATTTCAAAAATAGAAGATAACCAGGTTTCTGACAGAAAAATAATGAAGACGCTCGATAAAGATGTGGAGAAATATCAGCATGACCTGCTCGAAATAAGTGAAGAGGTTGAAAAGCAGGAAGGGCTCAAGGAGTTGTGGAAAGAGCGTAAAAAACACTACTCTCAAAACCGGCTGCAGTACCGCAGAGAAATAGAAGTACTTCAGCAGAAAAGAAGCGCGCTTGACGAATCGTTAAAACAAGAAGAAAGTGTGCTGAAAGAGACAATTTCAAATCTTGAAAAAACGAAAGCGGAATTAAGTGATGTTCAGGAAAAACTCAGTGTGCTGGGAGAAAACAAGGAACAGCAGCTTGAAGAGCTGAAATCGCAGTATATTGATCTTCTCAATGAAAAAACCTCACTCGATAATGAACGGCGCTACACAGAAGAGCAGATTATAAAAGCTGAGGAATACCTGAATCGAAGAGAAAAAGAGAACGCCGACGTTCTAAAGCAGCGGCAGGCTTTTGAGCAGAAAATGCAGGAAAAAGAAAACAGCTATAAAGCTGCTAAAGAAAAAGTTGAAAACATTACAACACATTGGCACGAGAAAAAGAAAGCATTCGAAAATATGCTTCGTCAAAATGAGGAAAAAGAAAGTCTCTACTACGAAGGGCTCCGCCACCTTCAGCAAATGGAAGCAAAACGCGATACGCTGGAAAGCATGCAGCAGGAATACGCAGGCTTTTTTACAGGTGTAAAACACATCCTTAAAGAAAGGGACAGGGACTTCTCCGGTATTCGTGGGGCGGTAGCTGAACTTATTTCTGTTCCGGAAAAGCTGGGAACAGCTTTGGAAACAGCACTGGGGGCAAGCCAGCAGCATGTAGTGGTGGAGAATGAGGCTGCAGGAAGAAAGGCAATACAATACTTGAAAAGCAAAAACCTGGGACGGGCAACTTTCCTGCCTTTGGACACGGTAAAATCAAGGTTCATCTCCGAAACAGATCTGAATAAGGTGCGTCAATTTAATGCTTTTACCGGGGTGGCCAGTGAACTTGTGGAAACAGAGGACAAGTATCGTCATGTGATGCGCCACTTGCTTGGTAACGTCCTGATTGCCTCCGATTTACAATCAGCTGAAAGCCTGGCGAAAGCTGTAAATTACCGGTACCGTATCGTAACGCTGGAAGGTGATATCTTAAATCCGGGAGGTTCCATGACCGGAGGAAGCCTTCATAAAAAACAGACCCAGCTTCTGGGGCGTCAAAAGGAACTGGAATCATTGAAGGGTAAAATCAGTTCTATGACCGAAAAAACAACCGAATTGGAAACAGGTGTCCGTGCTTGGAAAACGAAGAGAAAAGAACTGGAAAATGAACTGCAGGAAATCAAACAAAACGGAGAGGAAAACCGTGACGAAGAGCTGAGAATGAAAGCAGATCTGGAAGAATTCAGAGTCACTGGGTCGTCTCTGCAGGAGAAACTGCGTCTTTACGACATGGAAACGAAAGAAACACTGGAGGAACAGCATAACAGAAAGCAGAATCTCCAGAAGCTTACGAAAGAAGTGAATCAGCTGAACAGAAAGCTGGAAATGATGGACGAAAAAATTCATAAGCTGTCAGAGAACCGTGAAAAAGAAGAAACAGATAAAGCTCAACTCGTACAACGAAGTACTTCTCTGCAGGTAGCCTGTGCCAAAGAAGAAGAACAGGCCGCAAACCAGCGGGAAAACCTTCACCGAATCCGGCGTGACCTGAAAGAACTTTCGGAAGAAATTGCAGAAAAAGATGAAGCAAACAGTCTTTTGGAAGCAGAATTAAACGAGCAGTCAACCGATGCTTCTTCGGTTGAAGAAATTCTTTTGGAGAAAAAAGCTAAGAGGAGCAAACTCTCTTCAAAGCTGAAGAACCTGCGTGAAAAGCGTGCAGAGCAGGAAAAACGACTGCAGGATGTGGAAAGCGAATTAAAAGAAATCTCCAATCAGAAAACATACCTTCAAGAACAGCTGCATAACAGACAGCTCGAGGTAAACCGTCTTGACATGGAGCTTGACCACCGCTTGAACCATCTTCAAAAGGAATATGAGCTTTCATTTCAGGCGGCAGAGCAGCAATACCATCTTTCTATTCCACTCGAAGAGGCACAGTCTAAAGTGAGGCTTCTGAAAATGGGACTCAGTGAGCTTGGCGAAGTAAATATTGGAGCAATTGATGACTTTGAAAGGGTAAAAGAAAGATTCGATTTTCTGAACGGTCAAAAAGAAGATCTTGAAGAAGCGAAAGCTACCTTGACCGATATCATTCGTGAGATGGACAATGAAATGGTCAGCCGCTTTGAATATACGTTCAACAGTATACAACAGCATTTCCAATCAGTGTTTAGAGATCTTTTCGGGGGTGGGAACGCTGCTCTTGAACTGACGAATTCGCAGGACCTGCTTCATACAGGAGTGGAAATTTCGGCGCAGCCCCCCGGAAAGAAACTGCAGAACCTGGCTCTCCTCTCGGGCGGGGAACGTGCGCTGACGGCCATAGCACTTCTGTTTTCCATATTAAAAGCACGGCCGGTTCCTTTCTGCGTGCTGGATGAAGTAGAGGCAGCCCTTGATGAAGCAAATGTGAGCCGATTTGCCGAGTTTTTAAAAGATTTCAGCTGTGATACCCAGTTTGTTGTTGTCACCCACCGCAAAGGCACTATGGAAAAAGCTGATGCCCTGTATGGGGTGACGATGCAGGAGTCCGGTATTTCCAACCTCGTATCTGTAAAGCTGGAAGAATCAAAAGAACTGGTAGGGACCGGTTCTTCTAAGGAGGAATAGAAATGAGCTTTTTTAAAAATATTAAAGATAAACTGTCTACACAGACAGATTCGGTAACAGAAAAATTTAAAGATGGACTGTCAAAAACAAGGGACTCCTTTGTAGGGGCTATGAATGAACTGATGATGGATTACAGGACAGTGGATGAAGAATTTTTCGAAGAGCTGGAAGAAGTTTTAATTACAGCCGACGTAGGTGTCAGTACGGCCATGGAACTCGTGGATGAGCTGAGAGACGAAGCTCTGCGTAGAAACATCAAAAATACACAGGATCTGCAGCCTCTTATAACTGAAAAGCTTTCAGCACTGCTTGTTAAATCCGAAGAGGAAACGGAATTGAACATACAGACGGATACTCTCACGGTAATTCTTGTCGTCGGGGTTAACGGGGTTGGAAAAACAACAACTATCGGCAAACTTGCCCATAAATTTAAGCAGGAAGATAAAAAAGTGGTTCTGGCCGCCGGGGATACTTTCCGGGCCGGTGCGATTGAACAGCTGGAAGTATGGGGCAGCAGGGCCGGAGTGGAAGTGGTTAAACAGCAGGCCGGGTCCGACCCTGCAGCAGTAATGTACGATGCTGTCCGTTCCGCCAAATCCCGCGGCGCAGATGTCCTAATCTGCGATACAGCAGGCCGGCTCCAAAATAAAGTTAATTTGATGAAAGAACTTGAAAAAGTAAAAAGGGTACTTACAAGGGAGATACCGGAAGCTCCCCATGAAGTGCTTTTAGTACTGGATGCTACTACCGGTCAAAATGCAATGACGCAGGCTAAAATTTTCGGAGAAGCTACAGACGTAAGCGGTATTGTACTGACGAAGCTTGATGGTACAGCTAAAGGGGGCATCGTCATGGCTATTAGAAATGAACTGAATATACCTGTGAAGTTTGTCGGTCTTGGAGAAGGTTTGGATGATCTGCAGAAATTTGTACCGGAACAGTACGTGAACGGGCTTTTTTCTGAGTTAATCGAAGAAAGAAAAGATGAGGAAGAAACCTCGTAGTTGACAGAGATTCTCTGCATCCTGTAGCATTAATTTGTAAAGGAAAACACCTTAACAAGGCGGTGGCGCTTTGATCGATAAAACTATTCGTATGAACTATTTATATGATTTTTACTACGCATTACTGACAGAGAAGCAGAATCAGTACATGTCGATGTATTATCTTGATGACTGGTCGCTCGGCGAAATTGCCGAATATTTCCATATCAGCCGCCAGGCAGTATACGACAATATCCGGCGGACAGAAGTACTACTGGAAGAATACGAAGACAAACTGCAGCTTCTTAAAAAGTATGAAGGACGAAAAACAGAGATTGAAAAAATGAAAAAGCTGCTTCAGCAAGGAGAGCATCCGTTTTTGGACGAGGTTGTTCGCGCCTTGGAAAACTTAGAATAGGAGGCGTATGCATGGCATTTGAAGGATTAGCTGAACGTCTGCAGGGAACGATGAAAAAGATTAAGGGTAAGGGGAAAGTTTCCGAACAGGACGTCAAGGACATGATGCGCGAAGTACGTCTGGCCCTCCTGGAAGCCGACGTAAACTTCAAAGTAGTAAAACAATTCATAAAAGATGTAAAAGAACGGGCGGTCGGGCAGGAAGTGATGGAAAGTCTGACGCCGGGACAGCAGGTAGTTAAAGTAGTTAATGAAGAATTAACGCAGCTTATGGGCGGAGAACAGAGTAAAATAGCTGTGGCTCAAAAAGCACCTACTGTAGTTATGATGGTTGGACTCCAGGGGGCAGGAAAAACAACAACTACCGGCAAACTGGCCCTTCATCTACGCAAAAAGCACAACAGGAAGCCGCTTATGGCAGCGGCGGACGTTTACCGGCCGGCTGCAGTGCAGCAGCTTGAAACACTGGGTAAACAACTCGATATGCCGGTATTTTCCATGGGGGACAAGGTAAGTCCTGTGGAAATTGCAGAAAAAGCCGTAGAAAAGGCGAAAGAGGAGCATAATGACTACGTTCTGATTGATACAGCTGGGCGTCTGCATGTCGACGAAAATCTTATGGATGAACTGGAAAATATAAAAACTGCAGTAAAGCCGGATGAAGTATTACTAGTCGTCGATGCTATGACCGGGCAGGATGCAGTGAATGTTGCAGAAAGCTTTCATGAGCGGCTTGGTATTACCGGAGTCGTAATGACGAAGCTGGACGGCGATACACGCGGCGGTGCTGCAATTTCTGTTAAATCCGTAACGGGCCAGCCTATTAAATTTGCCGGGATGGGTGAAAAAACCGATGCTCTTGAACCTTTCCACCCTGAAAGGATGGCTTCACGGATTCTGGGGATGGGTGATGTCCTGAGTCTGATTGAAAAAGCGCAGACGAATGTGGACGAAGACAAGGCTAAAGAGCTGGAGCGAAAAATGCGTTCGAACGATCTGACATTCGACGACTTTCTGGACCAGTTGTCCCAGGTAAAGAATATGGGACCTATCGATGAACTTCTGCAGATGATGCCGGGAGCGAATAAAATGAAAGGCCTGAAGAATATGCAGGTCGATGATAAGCAGATCGCCCACATTGAAGCAATTGTCCGTTCAATGACAAAAGCAGAAAGGGATGACCCTTCCCTGTTAAATGCAAGCAGAAAAAGACGTATTGCAAAAGGCAGCGGAAGAAACATCCAGGAAGTAAATCGTCTGATCAAGCAGTTTGATGAAATGAAAAAAATGATGAAACAGATGGCGGGTATGCAGAAAGGAAAGAAAAAAGGCGGTTTCAAGATGCCTTTCATGTAAATAAATACGTGCTGATTTAAAAAAATCAAGTGTGTAAAGATTTTTTCCTTTACTAGGGTTGTAGAATTCGTAGTGGTGTGCTAATATAATTAATCGTGTGAGACAATTTTGGAGGTGAAACACATGGCAGTTAAAATTCGTCTAAAGCGAATGGGAGCAAAAAAATCTCCGTTCTACCGTGTGGTCGTAGCGGATTCCCGCGCGCCGCGTGATGGACGTTCTATTGAAGAACTAGGAACTTATAATCCACTTAAAGATCCGGTTGAATTCAATATCGATGAAGAGAAAGCTGTAAAGTGGATGCTGGATGGTGCAAAGCCGTCTGATACAGTTCGTAATCTTTTCTCCCGTAAAGGTCTTATGGAGCAGCTTCATAACGCCAAAAACGGCAAGTAATTAAAGCAGGAGGTGAATGACTGTGAAAGAACTTGTGGAGTCTATAGCTAAAGCTCTTGTTGACTTTCCGGAAGAAGTTCATGTTACAGAAGAAGAAAATGGTCATTCGCTCCTCCTGCGTCTGGAAGTTCATCCGGACGATATGGGAAAAGTTATCGGGCGGAATGGAAAAATTGCCAAAGCAATGCGGTCGGTTGTCTACGCAGCCGGCACGAACCGCCAGAAAAGAGTTCAGCTTGATATAGGGAGACAACCATAATAAGCCTGAAAAAAATTTAGTCAGAAAGATCTGTCAGTACATTCTGGCAGATCTTTTATGCTTTTTAAGGAAAACTTTCACTAAGTGTCACATTCGTCTGCATCCCAGGGTGAAGAAAGATGGACAATCTGTGGGGTCAAAGCTGGTTATTACAGCTGTAATTCCACCCTTTTTTTCCCTCTGTAAACAAGGTATACTGGGATAGCAACGTATAAATCAGGAGGTGCTCCCCATGGAGATCATCAAAAAAGTCGTAGTAAAACAAATTTTAACCGAAGCCAGCAAAACTAAACTTCAGGAACAGTTTTTATCCCGGCAGTATAAATTAAATAATGAACTAAAGCAGCTGGAGTTTGTGTTACATAAAAAACTTAAAGAAAATTCCGACCCTAACTACCAGAAGTCTTTGAAGGAAAGCTTTAACAAAGAAGTGGCAAAACGGAAAGAACGTCTTCGTCAGATCGAGCTGAAACAGGGGCAGCTGGAAGAGCTGGATTATGGAGCTGAGATTCGTGAAGGAACTATTCAAATGATTGAGCAGGTTGAAGAAGGCGATAACTGGGATGAAGTAATGAAAGGAACGGAAATTGTTATTAAAGACGGAATTGTCCACGAACTCCGACACGGAGGAATGGAAGATGAGTGATTGGTTCAACGTCGGGGAAATCGTGAACACCCACGGAATACGCGGCGAAGTACGGGTTATTTCCCGTACGGACTTTCCGGAACGCCGCTATCGGAAAGGTATGGAGCTCACAGTATTTTCAGATGGACAGCCTCCGAAGCCGGTGACTGTCACCGGCTGGAGAAAACATAAACAATTTGATCTGCTGACTTTCGAAGGGTTGAATAATGTAAATGACGCAGAACCGCTGAAAGGCGGGATGCTGAAGGTTCACTCCTCGAAGCTGGAAGAGGATGAACTTTCGGAAGGTGAGTTTTATTATCATGAAATTATCGGACTTGAAGTTTATACAGCAGACGAGCAGAAACTGGGGGCCGTCAAAGAAATTTTAACTCCCGGGGCAAATGACGTATGGGTAGTTAAGCCGGACGCAGGGGGAAAAGACATATTAATTCCTTATATTGATGAAGTAGTAAAATCAATAGATATAGAGCAGGGGCGGATTGTAATCACACCGATGGAAGGTCTGCTCGATTTATGAGAATATCAATTCTGACTTTGTTTCCGCAGATGTTTGAAGGGCTGTTTTCCCATTCCATCCTTTATCAGGCTCAAAAGAAAGGGATTGTGGAATATAACGTTTTGGATTTCAGGAATTACAGTACCGATAAACACGGAAGGGTGGATGATTACCCATATGGAGGCGGCGGAGGCATGGTTCTTACGCCGCAGCCCCTGTTCGATGCAGTCGAGCATGCGAAAAGTGAAAGTAAATCTGATCCGAGAGTTATTCTACTCTGCCCGCAAGGCGAACGGTATACCCAAAAGAAAGCAGAAGAACTTGCCAGGGAGGATAATTTAATTCTTTTATGCGGTCATTATGAAGGGTACGACGAACGTATTAGAGAGCATCTTGTTACAGATGAAATTTCTATTGGAGATTACGTGTTAACAGGTGGAGAAATAGGTGCCATGGTAATCACAGACAGTGTAACGAGGCTTCTGCCGGGGGCATTGGGCAACGAAAGCTCTGCCGTTACAGATTCATTCAGCACGGGTCTCCTTGAATATCCCCACTATACAAGGCCTGCGGACTTCCGGGGATACAAAGTACCTGAAATTCTTTTGTCTGGACATCATGCCAACATAGAGGCATGGAGAAGAGAGCAGGCGATCCGGCGTACGTGGGAAAGAAGACCGGACCTGCTGGCATATGTTCCGTTATCCGATAAAGAAAAAAAGATGATAGAAAAATGGGATGAGGAATAATTTTTTATTGCTGAAGCCGGTTTGTTGTGTTATTATTTCATTTGTGGCTTTGGCCAGATCAAGATGTTCCGCTGATGAAACTGTTATGAACGTCTGTAGGGAAGGAGGCGAACAAAATGGAACAACTTATTCGTGATATTACTAAAGAGCAACTGAAGTCTGACATTCCTGAGTTCCGTGCAGGTGATACTGTACGTGTCCATGCAAAGGTTGTCGAGGGTTCACGTGAGCGTATCCAGGTTTTCGAAGGTGTCGTAATCAAGCGCCGCGGAACTGGTATCAGCTCTACATTTACTGTTCGTAAAGTATCTTACAACGTTGGCGTTGAGCGTACATTCCCAGTACACTCACCTCGTATCGATAAGATTGAGGTTAAGCGTCGCGGTAAGGTTCGTCAGGCGAAGCTTTACTATCTGCGTTCTCTACGCGGAAAAGCTGCGCGAATTAAAGAGCGATAGTAAGAAAAAGAGACTGTCCTTTACCGGACAGTCTCTTTTTTTATGAAGGCTTTGTTAATGTTCGTGGTTCTTACGCAAGTAAAGGGAAGACGCTTTTCTTGGGCTTCGTTTTATCAAGTATACGTGTTGAAAATACCAGTAGAACGGGTTGTAATTAGATGGAATTCATTTGATCAGTTTGGTTTTAATGGAAAAAGCAGTTTGATTTCCCCATGATTGCGTAAAAGCCATGTTCGTTGTTGATGACTACAGGAAAAACTTCGCTCGAGCCCTCCCTTGGAGGAGATCTGCGGGTGGCACTCGGTCGTATCTTCCGACCTCCTTATTCCACTGGCGTCCGCTGGTTTCCGCTTCGTTTTTCTATCCCGCTGCAGTGAACAAACGTCTGTATCCAAGAAAGAAATTTTCTTTGAAAAACCAATTGCCAAGGCGATTTTTAGAGGTGTCTTTGGAAGGCGCGCAGATCCTGACGGACGAAAGGGAAGCCGCATGCTTTTTCTGCAGCAGGTGAAAAGAGCCGCAGGCATCCTTATATCAACATGGAGCTTGGTTCTTGCATAAAGAAAGGGGACTGGGTTTTCCAGCTTATGATTACGGAAAGTAACTCTATTTAAAAAGCTGGTGGGGCGGGCTCAAACGATAGTGTTTTTTGGAGAAGCAGCTTTTTTGTAAGGTGTAACTTGTTTTCACCCAACGTGCGTGAGAACCTGGAGCTTTAACAGAGCCTTTATGAAAGACTGTGCTTGAATAAGAATGTCTGCGAGTCATTTTAAACGTCATCGTGCAGCTGTTATGCATATATGATTCTGCTTATGTCCTTCGCATCAAATCGGTTGGAGAACCGTTTTTTTAAGCTGTGTCCATAGTTATAGTAGAGCTGATTTTATTACCTCATTCGATTAAATCTCGCCCGGTTGAAGACCTTATGATAAAATGTTAAAAAGTGCGGGGGTGAAAAGATGGTCGAATCAGGTATCGGGGAATGGATAAAAACAGTAATGCTGGCAGTAATTATTGCGCTGGCAGCTCGATATTTTCTTTTTGCGCCGATACTTGTGGACGGTCAGTCGATGCTCCCTGCTCTCGATAATGAGGATCGGATGCTCGTAAATAAAATAGGGTATGTTATCTCAGAACCGGAACGCTTTGATATTATTGTTTTTGAGGCAGCGGAAAATATTAATTATATTAAGCGGGTAATTGGACTGCCTGGTGATGAGATATCATACAGAAATAATGTGCTATATATTAATAATGAAGCTGTCGAGGAAAAATTTTTAACAGAATACGAAGCGAATCTCTCTATCATGCCATTTACTGCAGATTTTGAAATGGAGGAGCTTACCTCTTATAAAAAAGTGCCTGAAGAACATCTCTTTGTTCTCGGTGACAATCGGCAGTTCAGCAGAGACAGCCGGCATATAGGAGTAATCCCATATGACAAAGTTCTCGGTGAAGCAGAAGTTATCATATGGCCGATAAATAACGTAAAGATTGTAGATTAAGGTGGTGCAGACTTTGGCAATTCAATGGTATCCCGGGCATATGGCGAAAGCCAGAAGACAGGTGCAGGAAAAACTCAGCCAGATAGATGTTGTAATAGAAATTGTGGACGCAAGAACCCCGCTGTCTTCTCGTAATCCTATGATTGAGGAACTTGTAGAGCAGAAGCCGAGACTTGTTCTTTTAAATAAAGCTGACCTGGCCGATCCGGAAATGACTAAACGCTGGCTCGAATACTTTGAAACGGAATTTTCGAAGAGTCTTGTAATCGATGCACAAAGAGGAAAAGGAATGAATAAAATTCCGGAGGCGGTAAGGAGTCTTGCTGCGCCGCTGCTCGAAAAGTGGAAGCGTAAAGGCATTAACCCGCGGGCGCTCCGGACGTTGATACTTGGAATCCCAAATGTAGGGAAATCCACCGTCATAAACAAGCTCGCGGGAAAAAAGATAGCCAACATTGGTGACAAACCTGGAGTTACGAAAAAGCAGCAATGGATAAAAGTTGGCGGAGAGATGGAGCTGTTGGATACACCTGGAATACTATGGCCGAAATTTGAAGACGAGGAAGTAGGCTATCGACTGGCTTTAACCGGAGCTATAAAAGAAGAGATATTTGATTTTCAGGATACAGTTGTATTCTTTTTGAAATTTATGAAAGAGTATTATCCACACCTGCTGCAGCAAAGATATGATCTGGAGGAGCTGCCGGAAGATGTAGTGGAGCTTTTTGATGCCGTAGGCAAACGGCGGGGGTGTCTCGTAGCCGGTGGTCTGATTGATTACGACCGGGTCGCAGAGATTATTTTCCGGGATTTCAGGCATGGCAAGTTTGGCCCTGTGACTCTGGAAGCCCCATAAATAAAGCTGAGCAGCTTTCATACTGCCTGTGAACTGAATCATTTTTTTACTGAATATGAGTTCCGGGCAGTTTTTTGACGATAAAATTAATTAGCAGGCTGATTTTATGAGCAGCAGAACTTATATAAGTTTTAGTGGCTGCCGCATATTTATCTTCTTCGCTTTCAGAAAACTGTATTATTTTTAAACTTTTGGCTGCCTTGAAAATAGAACATTTATTATACGGTGGATGGAACACTATTTTTAGTTTCCGCAAACAGCCGCTTTCGTTTCCATGGGGACACTTTCCGGACGGGCTGGAGTCGCTCCGAGGGCCCTGCAGCTTGCGGTAAAAAAATACAGAGCAGAATCTTCCTTCTAATCAATTGAGTGCCTGCGGCTTTCCTGACGTCCGGGAGGGTCGTTTTCTTTTTCCGGAGCCATCTTGAAAAATCATCTCCACGGCAGGCCGGGTGGAAGTGGAGTTTTTCCCCATAAATCAACAGCAACTTTTTAATATTGCGAAAATTATTCATCAGCGGAACGTAATTTCAGTGCATCAAATCGCTTCTGAAACTATAAATAACCATTAGCCGGAGGGTTTTTCCATGAAAGAAAGCATCAATCAAATAAAAAAAGAACTCGAATCTATTTCAGCTGAGGACTGCCGTTTTCAGAAATGGCGTAAAGATGAAAGAAAAGGGGTCAGAGTTCTCCTGGATAAGTGGGAAAGAAAACAGGAAATGAATAAAAAACTTAAGAAAGAGCGCGAAGAGATGCTTTACTATGAAAAAAAAGAAAAGGACTTAGGCTATACCAGCACAGCTGGTATAGATGAAGTTGGCCGCGGACCGCTCGCAGGACCAGTTATCGCAGCAGCGGTTATTTTACATACATCGGAACCTCCGCTAGGTATGACTGATTCTAAAAAGCTGTCAGAAAAAAAGAGAATCGAATTCGATGAATGGATCTGCACAAACGCTTCAGTTGGCATCGGACGGGCAGAAGCGTGGGAAATCGATAAATACAATATTTATCAGGCTTCCAAAATGGCTATGAAACGGGCGGTTGCCGACCTGCCGCGGCTGCCGGATTCACTTCTTGTCGACGCTATGGAAATAGAAGCTGACGTGCGTCAGACTTCGCTCATTAAAGGAGATGCACGCTCTGTTTCAATTGCTGCAGCTTCTATAGTTGCAAAAGTTAAGCGCGATGAATGGATGAAGCAGCTCGCAGAGAAGTACCCTGGCTACGGGTTTGAAAATCATTCCGGGTATGGGACGAAAGAACATCTTCAGGCAATCACCGGCCTGGGACTGATCGATGAGCACCGCAGAAGTTTTGCACCGGTTAAGGAGGCTGCAGGCAAAGCGCAAAACTGAAGCTATGGTAAAACAATTCTCAAATATTACTTATTAAAAGTACAGGAAGCTGCGGAAAGGGCATAAATTTTCTTGTAAATCCAGCAAGGTCCTCGAGAGTGTCAAACACTGTCCAACATGCCCTTTCTGAAGGTGTGCAATGTGTAAAAATGAAAAAATTCTATTTTTTTTTTGCTTTCCTGTACATAATCTTCCCAATCTATTGTAAAATGGTAATTGTGTGAAATTGTTCTCACAGAAGTGGGACAGTTTTATTCCTAAGAAAATGCTTCTTTAAAAGCAGTAGCAGTGACTCAAGTAAGGAGGATGGCTATGAATATCCATGAGTATCAAGGTAAGGAAATATTGAGGGACTATGGTGTTGCTGTCCCAAACGGTAAAGTTGCCTATACACGCCAGGAAGCGGTAGACGCAGCTAAATCTTTGGGAACAGATGTAACCGTTGTCAAAGCACAGATCCACGCAGGTGGACGAGGAAATGCAGGCGGAGTTAAAATTGCCAAAAATCTGGATGATGTACGTACATATGCGGAAGAGATTCTTGGTAAGACTCTCGTAACGCACCAGACTGGTCCAGAAGGGAAAGAAGTGAAGCGTCTTCTTATCGAAGAAGGCTGCGATATTAAAGATGAATATTACGTAGGACTGGTCGTAGACCGCGATACTTCCCGCATTGTCATGATGGGGTCTGAAGAAGGCGGTACGGAAATTGAAGAAGTTGCCGCAAAAACACCGGAGAAAATCTTCAAAGAAGTCATTGATCCAGTAACTGGCTTAATGCCTTATCAGGCACGACGTCTTGCATTTAACATGAATATCCCTAAAGAACTCGTAGGTAAAACTGTTAAATTTATGCTCGGCCTTTACAAAGCTTTTGAGCAAAAAGACTGCTCTATTGCAGAAATAAATCCTCTTGTTACAACAGGGGACGGAAATGTAATGGCGCTGGATGCAAAAATGAACTTTGATTCCAATGCACTATACCGACAGAAGGACGTACTGGAGCTTCGGGATTTGGATGAAGAAGATGAAAAAGAAATTGAAGCATCTAAATACGATCTGAGCTATATTTCGCTCGACGGCAATATTGGCTGCATGGTAAACGGTGCCGGACTGGCCATGGCTACGATGGACATCATTAAATACCACAAAGGTGATCCTGCGAACTTCCTCGACGTTGGGGGCGGTGCAGACGCAGAAAAAGTAACCGAAGCATTTAAAATTATTCTTTCCGACAAATCGGTTAAAGGAATCTACGTAAATATTTTCGGCGGCATCATGAAGTGTGATGTAATTGCTGAAGGTATCGTAGAAGCTACAAAGCAGATGGGTCTGGAGCTTCCTCTCGTTGTTCGGCTTGAAGGTACCAACGTAGAGCTTGGGAAGAAAATTCTGGACGAATCCGGCTTGAATATTACTTCTGCAGATTCCATGGCGGACGGTGCAGAAAAAATTGTTAAAGCAGTGAACTAGGCAGAAAGGCGGGATATTGCATGAGTATCTTACTTAATAAAGACACAAAAGTGATCGTACAGGGGATCACCGGGGCGACAGGTCTTTTCCATACTAAACAGGCAGTGGAGTATGGCACAAAGATTGTCGGCGGTGTAACTCCTGGTAAAGGCGGTACTGAAATTGAAGGCATACCAGTCTTTAATACCGTAGAGGAAGCAGTGAAGCAGACAGGTGCCAATGCCTCAGTGATTTATGTTCCACCTCCGTTTGCAGCGGACGCTATTATGGAAGCGGCAGATGCAGGAGTAGAACTGGTTATCACTATCACAGAAGGCATTCCTGTAATTGATATGATCAAGGTAAAACGTTTCCTTGAAGACAAAGAAACACGTCTGATCGGGCCGAACTGTCCGGGAGTTATTACTCCGGAAGAATGTAAAATCGGTATTATGCCTGGATACATTCATAAAAAAGGACATGTTGGTGTAGTTTCCCGTTCAGGGACTCTCACTTATGAAGCGGTTCACCAGCTTTCCACAGAAGGAATCGGCCAGTCGACAGCTGTAGGAATCGGCGGAGACCCGGTTAACGGTACTAACTTCATCGATGTTCTGAAACTTTTCAATGAAGATCCGGACACGCACGCTGTCATCATGATCGGTGAAATCGGCGGAACGGCTGAAGAAGAAGCTGCAGATTGGATTAAAGAGAATATGACGAAGCCGGTCGTCGGATTTATCGGCGGGAAAACAGCACCTCCCGGAAAACGTATGGGCCATGCCGGTGCGATTATATCCGGAGGTAAAGGCACAGCAGACGAGAAAATTAAGTCGCTGAACAGTGCAGGTGTGAAAGTAGCTGAAACACCGGCTGTTATGGGTGAGACGCTTATTTCTGTGCTGAAAGAAAATAACATTTACGATAAATGTATTACACACCCGGTTAAATAAACCGGAACAGCAATTTTTGAGTGTGTGAAAAAGGAGAATGCTCCTTTTTCACACGCTCTTTTTTTATGGAGAAATGAGTCGAGTTGCATAATACAGAAGGAAGAACACTGACATTGTTCTGGCGTATAAACCATGATATACAGCATGGTAATACAATAAAAGGAGGAAAAATTATGGTTCCAGAGACTATAAATGAACGTATAATTCATCTGCACTACTGCAGTGGAGGGAACAGTAGACTGGTAAAGGATATTTTACAATCTGATCCGGAAATGAATGAAGTATATGAAAAAAATCCAGCTTTTTTCGAGAAAACTTCATTTCAAAATAAAGAAAGTCTTCGACCGGTCCTGCAGCGGGTACGGGCTCTGTCCTATGACACCATCCAGGAGCTTCTTTTTAAAGGCGGTATAAAAGCACTTTCGTTAATTGATGAGGAATACCCTTCCCATCTCTTTCACATGACTATTCCGCCTGCTGTTCTTTACTGTAAAGGCAGGAGACTCCCTCCCCAGGAGATGACACTCGGGGTCGTCGGATCCAGAAAACCGACTGTACGTGCAGAAAGAAATATAGAGGAGCTTTTAAGACCGGCAGTAGAAAAAGGTATAATTGTCGTAAGCGGGATGGCGGCAGGGGTAGACACTCTGGCCCACAAAACTGCTATAAAGTTTGGAGGAGAAACGGCAGCTGTTCTTGCTTACGGGCTGAATTACCTGTACCCCGCAAGCAACAGAAATCTTAAAGAAAAAATGGAAAGAGATCATCTTGTTTTTGGCGAGTATCCCCCGTATATAAAACCTATGAAACACCGGTTTCCTGAAAGAAATCGGATAATCAGCGGGTTAAGCAGGGGAGTCTTCGTTGTAGAAGCTAAAATGCGGAGTGGCTCACTGATTACAGCAGAAACTGCCCTGGAACAGGGAAGAGATATTTACGCACTTCCCGGAAGAATAACTGACGAGCTTTCTGAAGGGACAAACCGACTTATTCAGGATGGCGCCAAGTCAATATTGACTCCGGAGGATCTGCTTGAGGAGTTTGGTTATTAATAAGACTTTTAAAAGCTGTTTGACAAATTGAGACAGAGTGTTTAATAATAGGGGAGATTCTTTTACTTGTGATACAGGGAGGAGCGACAGCACATGTCGGATTACTTAGTGATCGTAGAATCTCCCGCTAAGGCGAAAACGATTGGAAAATATTTAGGGAAAAAATACGTTGTAAAAGCATCGATGGGTCACGTCATCGATTTACCTAAAAGTCAGATGGGTGTAGATGTAGAAAATAATTATTCTCCTAAGTATATTACGATTCGCGGAAAAGGGCCGATTCTTAAAGAACTCAAACAGGCTGCAAAGAAAGCCAAGCGCATTTATCTTGCTGCCGACCCCGACAGGGAAGGGGAGGCAATTGCCTGGCATCTGGCAGACAGTCTAAATATTGATATGGATTCCAAATGCCGGGTTGTATTCAATGAAATTACTAAACAGGCTATCAAGGATTCTTTTAAGCATCCGAGAGAAATTAACACAAACCTTGTAGATGCCCAGCAGGCCAGGCGTGTCCTGGACAGACTGGTAGGTTATAACATCAGTCCGCTTTTATGGAAAAAAGTTAAAAAAGGACTGAGCGCAGGGCGTGTGCAGTCTGTCGCAGTTAAATTAATAATTGACCGGGAAAACGAAATTAAAGCTTTCGAACCGGAAGAGTACTGGTCAATTACAGCAGACATGGAAAAAGACGGAAGGTCTTTTGAAGCGAAATTCGTATCTTTGGACGGAGAAAAGAAAGAACTGAAATCTGAAGAAGATGTAAACCATGTACTCGACAGGATGGACAGCAGAGATCTTACTGTTGATTCAGTAAAAAAGAAAGAGCGGCGCAGAAAGCCGGTCGTTCCTTTTACTACATCCTCACTTCAGCAGGAAGCCGCCAGGAAACTGAATTTCCGTGCTAAAAAAACGATGATGCTGGCACAGCAGCTTTACGAAGGTATTGCTATAGGTAAAGCCGGAACAACCGGTTTAATAACGTATATGCGTACGGACTCGACCAGGATATCAGATACAGCTAAAAACGAAGCATATGAATATATCCTGGAGAATTTCGGTAAAGAGTATGCTGGAGAAACAGGGGAGCAGAAGCAGTCTTCTAAATCCCAGGATGCCCACGAGGCAGTGAGACCTACAGTAGTTAAATATGATCCAAAAACAATTAAACAATATTTATCACGGGATCAGTACCGTCTATACAAATTAATATGGGAAAGAATGGTCGCCAGCCGTATGGCACCAGCTGTGATGGACACGATGGCTGTTGATATGTCGAACAACGGTGTTCAGTTCAGGGCAAATGGTTCCAAGTTGAAATTTGCGGGTTTTATGAAAGTTTATATTGAAGGCAGTGACGACGGAAAAGAAGAAAAAGATAAACTTCTTCCGGACATGGAAGAAGGAGAAGTAACCACTGCAGAAACTATCGCCCCTAATCAGCACTTTACACAGCCGCCGCCGCGTTTCACAGAAGCAAGACTTGTAAAAACTCTGGAAGAGCTCGGTATCGGTCGTCCTTCCACATACGCCCCTACACTGGATACGATTCAGCGTCGAGGATATGTTGCTCTTGAAGAAAAACGTTTTGTTCCTACTGAACTTGGAACGATTGTTCTGGAGCTGATTAATGAATTTTTTCCGGAGATTCTTAATGTGGAATTCACGGCTACGATGGAATCTGACCTAGACTCTATTGAAGATGGTGAAAATTCCTGGGTGAGCATTATCGACCGCTTCTACACGGATTTCGAAAAGCGTCTTAAAACAGCTGAAGAAGAAATGGAAGAAGTCGAGATTAAAGATGAGCCTGCAGGAGAAGACTGTGAAAAGTGTGGTCATGAAATGGTTTATAAAATGGGCCGTTACGGCAAATTTATGGCCTGTTCCAACTTTCCAGAATGCAGAAACACGAAAGCTATCGTAAAAGACATAGGTGTTCCATGTCCTACGTGTAAAGAAGGAAATGTGGTGGAACGTAAAAGCAAAAAGAAGCGGATTTTTTACGGATGCGATCGTTATCCGGAGTGTGAATTCATATCATGGGACAAACCAATTGAACGCAAATGTCCTAAATGCAGCAGCCTGCTCGTAGAAAAAAAATCGAAAAAAGGCACACACGTCCAATGTACGGAATGTGATTATAAAGAAGACCGCAATTAATGAAGGAGGGCTGTTACCTTTTAGGTGACGGTCCCTTGTTTTGGGTAAGGGCTGGCAGTTGGAATCCTGATCCTTCCTTCTGAAGTACTATTTCATAATTTCTGTTAAAAAATCTATTATTGATAAATACAGAAAGCTTCGCTTCAATCCGGCAAGCGAAGAAATAAGAGCCGCAGACAACTTTCAAAAACTACACGGAGCTTTAACAAGAGTTATTTTATGAAGATAAGATATAATACGAAAGATTTTTTAATACGACTGGATTTTTAAATTGCTTCCATGCGTCAGTGCAATAACTTTTTATAGTTTTTGAAGAGTTGGAAGGAAGCACCTTCAAGTTCATCTGCTGATTCAAAACCCTCAATACAATTCTGAATTTTGTGAAAAAAATGTAAAGTTCATTGAAAGAGCTGCTGAATTATGATACTATTTAGTAGCTCTAATTTTATGTCCTTTATATGTGCCGGAAAGGAATGTGCTATGACCCGGGAATATTCAGATTTTCTTACATTTCTCCGTATAGAAAAACGTGCTTCTGAGCACACGGTAAGCAGTTATGAAAAAGATATTGCGCATTTTCTGAAATACATTGATCAGCGGTGGAATATCTCTGCGGCTGAGGTTTCGTATGTACATATGAGGGAGTACTTAACGGAGTTGTACGCTGAAAAACTGGCACGTACATCCGTAGCCAGAAAAATTTCATCGCTGCGTTCGTTTTATACGTATCTTTTAAGGGAAGAATTAGTTGTGGAAAACCCTCTCACGCTTATTCATGTGCCGAGGAAGGGAAAAAGACTTCCTTCTTTTTTTTATGAAGAAGAAATGCTTCAGCTGTTCGATTCTGTAAACACCGAAACAGACCTTGGTAAAAGAAATGCAGCACTGCTCGAGCTGTTTTATGCAACTGGTATCCGTGTAGGTGAATGCATTAAACTGGATGTAAAAGACTTCGATATATATTTGGAAACTCTTCTTGTAAAAGGAAAGGGCGGCAAGGAACGTTATGTCCCGGTCGGCAGTTTTGCGGCGGAGGCCCTTACAGTTTATATTAATGAAAGCCGTCCAAAGCTCAACCCGCAGGATGATGCTCTTTTTCTTAATTACACGGGAAAAAGACTTACCGCCCGTGGAATACAGAAAATTCTTAATAAAATATCGGTGGATGCTTCATTGACTTCACGTATGAGTCCGCATATTCTGCGGCACACATTTGCTACGCACCTTCTGAATGAAGGTGCTGACATGCGGACGGTGCAGGAACTTCTCGGTCATACAGACCTTGCAGCTACACAGATCTATACTCATGTAACGAAGGACCGGCTACGCGAAGTATACCGAAATACTCATCCGCGGGCATAAAAATGTCCGGAAAGGAAGATGCAGGTGGAACCAATTAAAGGAACAACGATTTTTGCTGTGCGTCATGAAGGACAGTCTGCCATGGCTGGTGATGGACAGGTAACTTTTGGAAATGCTGTAGTGATGAAACATTCAGCCCGTAAAGTACGTACTCTGTACCGGGGGAAAGTTACGGCAGGTTTTGCAGGTTCAGTGGCGGACGCTTTTACGCTTTACGAAAAATTTGAGACGAAGCTGGAGGAATTCAGCGGTAACCTGCAGCGTGCTGCAGTTGAACTGGCAAAAGAATGGAGAAGCGACAGGGTGCTCCGGCGCCTGGAAGCTATGTTGATCGTTATGGATAAAAATTCCATTTATCTTATTGCCGGAACCGGGGAAGTTATAGAACCGGACGATGGAATTATTGCTATAGGGTCCGGGGGGAATTATGCTCTTGCCGCCGGCAGGGCGATGAAACAGCATGCTTCCCACTTAACAGCCGCTGAAATTGCGAAAGCGAGTCTCGAGACGGCCGCGGACTTATGTGTTTATACAAATCATCAAATTATCGTAGAATCACTGAATGGAACGGAGGAGAGCTAATATGAACAGTTCACTAACCCCTGTTCAGATTGTTGAACGTCTGGATCAGACAATTGTCGGTCAAAGGCAGGCAAAACGGTCCGTAGCAGTAGCTTTAAGAAACCGTTACCGCCGCAGCAGGCTGGACGATAAAATAAAAGAAGAAATAACTCCAAAAAATATATTGATGATAGGTCCAACTGGTGTAGGGAAAACGGAAATAGCTCGCCGTCTTGCTAAGCTGGTCGGAGCCCCCTTTATTAAAGTGGAAGCGACTAAATTCACTGAAGTGGGGTACGTTGGAAGAGATGTGGAGTCAATGATACGAGACCTGGTGGAAACATCTGTCCGTCTCGTGAAAGAAGAAAAAATGACTGAGGTAAATGATAAAGCGGAGAAGCTTGCTGAGAAAAAACTTGTAGATCTTCTGCACCCGCAGAATAAAAAAGCCAAATCTTCTCAGAATTACAGAAATCCGCTCGAAATGTTTTTTCAAAACGAGGAAGAGGAACCGGAGGAAGAAGAAAAGCCTGCAGATGAAACCTACCGCCAGACACGGAGAAAAATACAGGACCAGCTGAAAAATGGGGAACTTGAAAATAAAGAAGTAACAATTACTGTAGAAGAACAGGGAAAATCATTTACGGATATGTTCCAGGGCGGTGGTATGGAACAGATGGGAATGAACATGCAGGAGATGCTTGGAGGCATGATGCCGAAGCAGACAGCTGAACGAACGCTGCCTGTCAAAGATGCCCGGCGTGTACTTGCTGAGCAGGAAGCACAAAAATTAATCAACATGGAAGAAGTGTCGCAGGAAGCCGTAGAAAGAGCAGAGCAGCTAGGTATTATCTTTATCGATGAAATTGATAAAGTAGCCGGAAAGAGTCAGCAGTCGGCGGATGTATCAAGAGAAGGAGTTCAGCGTGATATACTTCCCATAATCGAAGGGTCAACTGTAGTTACAAAATACGGAGCGGTACAAACCGATCATATGCTCTTTATAGGTGCAGGGGCCTTCCATTTCTCCAAGCCTTCAGATTTAATACCTGAACTTCAGGGAAGGCTTCCTATAAGGGTGGAACTTGATTCCCTCGGCGTCGAAGATTTTGTAAATATTTTAACGAAACCGCAGTATGCTCTGCTGAAACAATATGAAAGCATGCTGGAGGTTGAAGGGATTAAGCTCGTATTTGAAGATGGAGCAGTCCGGCGTATTGCAGAGATCGCAGCCGAAGTAAATGACCAGACGGAGAATATTGGTGCCAGAAGGCTGCACACTATTCTTGAAAAGCTGCTTGAAGACCTTTCTTTCGAAGCTTCAGAGATAACAATGGATGCTGTTACGATTACACCGGCATATGTAGAGGAAAAACTGGCCTCGGTAGCTAAAAACCGGGATGTCAGTCAATATATTTTATAAATTTCAGGAGGGTATTATCCTATGGATCTACTAACAAAAACAAGAAAAATCAATGACCTGCTTCAAAAAAGTGCAGGGCAGTCTGTGAACTTTAAAGAAATGGCCGAAACGCTGCGTGACGTAATCGAAGCGAATATATTCATCGTCAGCCGGCGTGGAAAACTTCTTGGTTACTCTATCAAGCAGGAAATCGAAAACCAGCGTATGAAGTCTATGCTGGAACAGCGTCAGTTTCCTGAACAGTACACGAGCGGGCTTTTTAACATCCAGGAAACTTCTTCGAATCTCGATATCGAGAGCGATTATACAGCTTTCCCTGTAGAGAATAAAGACCTCTTTAAAAATGGGCTGACAACCATTGTACCGGTACAGGGCGGAGGCCAGCGGCTCGGGACACTCATCCTCGCTCGTCTTGATGATTCCTTTGACGATGATGACCTCCTTCTTGCCGAATACGCTTCAACTGTTGTCGGCATGGAAATCCTTCACGAAAAACAGGAGGAAATTGAGCAGGAGGCACGAAGCAAGGCTGTTGTTCAGATGGCAATCAGCTCACTATCGTACAGTGAACTCGAAGCGGTAGAGCATATTTTTGAAGAGCTGGACGGAAACGAAGGCCTTCTTGTTGCAAGTAAAATAGCCGACCGTGTAGGAATTACCCGGTCTGTAATAGTAAATGCGCTTCGAAAGCTGGAAAGTGCGGGTGTTATTGAATCACGCTCTCTCGGAATGAAAGGAACTTATATCAAAGTTCTTAACGATAAGTTTCTGGCTGAACTTAAAAAACAGCGGGGCTGAGCAGTGGAAGGTTTTTAGTCTGAAAGTATTGCAGATTATTAAAAGATGTGATATATTTCTTGATGGTGTTAAAAACACACGGTTCTGGATTCTGCGCCGGGGTGCTCAAACGAGTCCGGGTGGAAGATGATATAACCGGAGGTAAAAAACCAAGAGGAGGTGAGTGATTATGGCAGTGATTTCCATGAAACAGCTTCTTGAAGCTGGGGTACATTTTGGACACCAGACACGCCGCTGGAATCCAAAAATGGATCGCTACATTTTCACAGAAAGAAACGGTATTTATATTATTGACCTTCAAAAAACGGTCAAAAAAGTTGAGGAAGCATTTAACTTTGTACGTGACCTTGCGTCACAGGGCGGAACAGTTCTGTTCGTAGGTACAAAAAAACAGGCTCAGGATTCTGTTAAAGAAGAAGCCGAGCGTGCAGGAATGTACTACATCAACCAGCGCTGGTTAGGTGGTACACTCACGAACTTTGAAACTATCCGTAAGCGTATTGCCCGTCTGAAGCAGCTTGAAGTAATGCAGGAAGACGGAACGTTCGAAGTTCTTCCTAAAAAAGAAGTTGTCATTCTTAACAAAGAAATGGACAGACTTGAAAAGTTTCTTGGCGGTATTAAAGAAATGAACAAGCTGCCGGATGCCCTGTTTATTATCGATCCTCGTAAAGAGCGTATCGCCGTGGCAGAAGCGCACAAGCTGAATATTCCTATCGTAGGAATTGTAGATACTAACTGTGACCCTGATGAGATTGACTACGTCATCCCGGGTAACGACGACGCTATTCGTGCGGTTCGTCTGTTAACTGCTAAAATGGCGGATGCGATCATTGAAGCAAACCAGGGTGAAGAAACTACAGCATAGGTAATCAGAAGGGTGATAGAGGGGCTGACCCTTTATCACCCTTTTTTAAAGAAGAACAGATTTTATAAAATACAGCCGGCTTCACTGAACAGAATGATTTAATGCTGCCGGTTGCTATGGATTTATATTACTGAGGAGGAATTTTACAATGGCAATTACAGCTAAGCAGGTAAAAGAGCTTCGTGAAAAAACAGGGGCAGGAATGATGGACTGCAAAAAAGCCCTTTCTGAAACAGATGGAGATATGGATAAGGCAATTGATTTCCTCCGCGAGAAAGGAATTTCCAAAGCAGCTAAAAAAGCAGACCGTGTTGCCGCTGAAGGTCTTGCCCATATTGTACAGGAAGGCAACCGTGCAGTAATCGTAGAAATTAATGCTGAAACAGACTTTGTATCTAAGAACGAAAATTTCGTAAACATGGTGGATACAGTTGCAAAGCACATTCTTGAAAACGAGCCGGCAACAGCGACAGAAGCTCTTGAACAGGGCTTTGCAGGTGATGAAAACACACTCCAGGATTTTATTACTTCCCAGATTGCTAAAATTGGGGAAAAAATCTCCCTCCGCCGCTTTGAAATCGTAGAACTTCAGGAAAACCAGCATGCTGGTTCCTACATTCATATGGGAGGCCGTATCGGAGTTCTTGCAGTGCTTGATGGAGCAGATGCGCAGACTGCCAAGGATGTTGCCATGCATGTGGCTGCTATCAATCCAAAGTATGTAAGCCGTGACGAAGTTTCCAAGGAAGAAACTGACCGTGAGCGCGAAGTTCTTAAGCAGCAGGCAATGAATGAAGGCAAGCCCGAAAACATTGTAGAAAAAATGGTAGAAGGCCGCCTCAGCAAGTTTTTTGAAGAAATCTGCCTTAATGAACAGGCGTTTGTAAAAGACAGCGATCAAAAAGTCGGCAAATACGTCGAGTCCAAAGGTGGATCCGTTAATACTTTCTTCCGTTATGAAGTAGGAGAAGGTATGGAGAAACGTGAAGACAACTTTGCTGAAGAAGTTATGTCCCAAGTGAAAAAGTAAGGAAATGAAGGGGCACTTTGTGTCCCTTTTTCCTGAGCAGTTTTTCGAAAACACGGTAAATTATAATCACTGGAGGGACCTATGGAGCAGCCAGCTTACAAACGTATTGTATTAAAATTAAGCGGAGAAGCACTTTCGGGAGAAAAAGGCTTTGGAATTGATCCGGAAATGATTCAGTCCATTGCGGAACAGGTCAAGGAGCTTCATGAAATGGACGTAGAAGTGGCTATCATCGTCGGCGGAGGAAACATCTGGCGCGGTATGGCTGGAGCAGCTAAAGGAATGGACCGTGCAACAGCTGACTACATGGGAATGCTCGCGACCGTAATGAATTCACTGGCTCTGCAGGACAGCCTGGAAAACATTGAAGTTCAGACAAGGGTACAGTCTTCTATTGAAATGAGGCAGGTGGCAGAACCTTATATCAGAAGGCGTGCCATCAGACATCTGGAGAAAAAACGCGTCGTTATTTTTGCTGCAGGAACGGGAAATCCTTATTTCTCAACAGATACGACAGCTGCGCTCCGGGCTGCAGAAATAGAAGCTGACGTTATTTTAATGGCAAAAAACAACGTAGACGGCGTCTACAGCGCAGACCCATCCACAAATGCGGATGCTGTAAAATATGAAAAGCTAACTTATCTTGATATACTAAAGGATGGATTGGCAGTGATGGATGCTACAGCTTCCTCTTTATGTATGGATAACGATATTCCTCTCATTGTTTTTTCCATTGGAGAAAAAGGGAACATTAAACGTGTAGTAAACGGTGAAGAAATAGGTACGATTATAAGGGGGCAGTCTTAATGTCATCATCAGTATTAAAACAGGCAGAAGAAAAAATGAATAAATCAGTCGAAGCTTTCGGGAAGGAACTGGCCACGATCCGCGCAGGTCGGGCAAACCCGTCCCTGCTGGATAAAGTCCAGGTGGAATATTACGGGGCGCTTACTCCTCTAAATCAACTGGCTTCTATTTCCGTGCCAGAAGGGCGGATGCTTCTTATAACTCCGTTCGATAAATCTGCTATGCAGAACATCGAAAAAGGAATTCAAAAAGCAGATCTCGGGCTTTCACCAAACAATGATGGCAATGTTATCAGAATCACTATTCCTGCATTAACAGAAGAACGGCGTAAAGAACTTATCAAGCTTGTAGGAAGATATGCAGAAGAAGCAAAGGTGGCTGTACGAAATATCCGCCGTGAAGCAAATGATGAGCTGAAAAAGCTTCAGAAAGATGGAGAACTTACAGAAGATGAGCTTAAGCGCAGTCAGGAAGATGTTCAGAAGCTTACTGACAAGACGATTAAGTCTATCGATGAGCATTCCAAGAGGAAAGAAGACGAAGTCCGGGAAATTTAATCTTCTCTGTAGGCTGTGCTGCTGAAAATTACTCGGCAGGACAGTCTTTCTTTGTATAAGAGAGGAAAGGAATACATAAAATAGCTATTCTTAGTTATACCCTGGAAGCAAACGTGATAGAATAAGAACGGAGCTTTGCAAAGACAGACAGAACCAGCTGGAGGCACACGTTCATGCTTAATAAATTGACAAAACGAAAAAAATCAGAATTTAATAAAGAGCACCCGAATCTGCTGGAGGGGGAAGTCCCTGCTCACATTGCAATAATAATGGATGGTAACGGCCGATGGGCTAAGCAGCGGGGGCTTCCCAGAATTGCCGGTCACCGGGAAGGTATGAATGTTGTCCGGAATATAGTTGAAACGGCAAGCGAAGTTGGAGTGAAATATCTTACCCTCTATGCCTTCTCCACAGAAAACTGGAAGCGTCCAAAAACAGAAGTGGATTTTTTAATGAGGCTGCCTGAACGTTTTTTAAATAGTGAACTGCCTAAGTTAACGAAAGAAAACGTACAAGTGAAAATAACAGGGGATATCGAAAAACTTCCGGAATTTACAATCCGTGCAGTAAACAAAGCAGTAGAAGAAACAAAAGAAAATACTGGACTGATATTGAATTTCGCCTTAAATTATGGAAGCAGAGCTGAATTAATGGATGCTTTCCGAACAATGTATGAGGATGTAGAAAAAGGAAAAATATCAGAAGAAGAAATTACTGAGGATACAGTAACCGGTTATTTAATGACGAGCAGTTTTCCTGAACCTGATCTTCTGATCAGAACAAGTGGTGAAATCAGACTCAGTAACTTTATGCTGTGGCAGCTTGCGTACTCCGAGTTCTGGTTTACAGAAGTATTATGGCCGGACTTTTCACCGGATAATTTTATTGAGGCTATAAGTGCCTATCAGCAGCGGCAGCGGAGATATGGCGGAGTCTAAAGGAGGGTTTTTTTGAAGCAGCGTATCATTACGGGAGTAATAGCCGGAGCCGGTTTTTTAGGGCTGATTTATCTCGGGGGTCTCCCTTTCACTTTACTTATTATATTACTTGCCCTGATAGGCATATGGGAACTTTTAAAAATGAAACAGATCCCAGTATGGAGTATGCGGAGTTTAATTGGGTTTATATTTGTACTTCTTCTTGTGCTTCCCCAGAATTGGCTGCTGACAGAATTTTGGCAGGTGGAGAGGCTGGAATTGTTTTTACTTCTTATCATTGTGATGCTGGCACTGACAGTTATTACTAAAAATAAATTCACATTCGATGAAGCAGGATTTATGATACTGGCCTCCGTTTATGTCGGATTCGGTTTTCATTATTTTATGTATGCGAGGTTTTTGGATAACGGCCTTGCTTTAATATTTTTTCTGCTTATTTTAATCTGGGCAACGGATTCCGGGGCTTATTTTGCAGGACGAAGTTTTGGGAAGCATAAACTCTGGCCGGAGATCAGTCCTAAAAAAACAATTGAAGGTTCTCTCGGGGGGATTGCGCTGGCCTACATTGCGGGGTTGATCTTTGTAATGATAGTGCCCGTTTTTGACTCTTTATGGACAGTTATACTTGTCATACTCACCGTTTCAGTGGCGGGTCAGCTCGGAGATCTGGTGGAATCCGCTTTTAAAAGGCACTACGCAGTTAAAGATTCCGGCCATGTCCTGCCTGGCCATGGCGGTATACTTGATCGTTTTGACAGCCTTATTTTTGTAATGCCTATATTGTATCTGTTCGGATTTTTAACTTAACACAGGGGGCACAGTATGAAATCGATTCATTTACTCGGAGCTACAGGTTCCATAGGAGAACAGACTTTGGACGTTTTGGCTAATCATCCTGAGGAATTTAAACTTGTTTCTTTAGCCTATGGGAGGAACACTGCTACAGCACTTCCATATATCGAAAAATTTCAGCCTGAGCTTATATCTGTGCAGGAAACAGAAACAGCACAGGAGCTCCGTGGTCTTCTGACCTATCATCTGGAAATTGTAACTGGAAAAGAAGGACTGATTGCAGTTGCAGAAGCAGGAAGTCCGGGGGATATGCTCGTAAATGCAGTAATGGGAAGCATAGGTCTTCCACCTACGCTTAAAGCTATGGCATCCGGCAAGGATATAGCTATTGCAAATAAAGAGACGCTCGTTACAGCAGGTCACATTGTCACAGAACTGCAAAAAAAATACGGGGTTAAGCTTATCCCTGTAGACAGTGAACATTCTGCCATTTATCAGTGCCTGCACGGCGACCCTAAAGAAGTAGAAAAACTCATCCTGACGGCGTCTGGTGGAAGTTTCAGGGACAAGGCCCGCAGAGACCTGCAGGGAGTGACTGTTAAAGAAGCCCTTAACCACCCTAATTGGAGTATGGGAGCAAAAATCACAGTTGATTCGGCTACCATGATGAATAAAGGGCTGGAAGTTATTGAAGCGCACTGGCTTTTTGGGATGGATTACGATGATATAGAAGTAGTACTTCATAAAGAAAGTATTGTGCACTCTATGGTCGAATATGTAGACGGAAGTATTCTTGCCCACCTTGGGACGCCCGATATGAGAGTCCCGATTCAATATGCACTTACCCAGCCGTCCAGGCTTGCTATCCCGGGTTCCAGAAGGTTAAAATTATGGGAAGCCGGAACGCTTCATTTCGAAAAAATGGATTACGAAAGGTTCCGGGCTTTAAAGCTGGCAGTACAGGCGGGGAGAGAAGGCGGCTCTGCTCCTGCAGTTCTTAATGCAGCCAATGAACAAGCTGTAGCTATGTTTTTGGAAGATAGAATACGTTTTCTGGAGATTGATGAATTTGTGGAACGGGCACTGGAAGAACACGAAACTTCAACTGCCCCCTCTTTGGAAGAGATTCTGGAAATTGATCAAAAAACCCGCTCAAGCGTAGCTGATTATTCACGTTAAAGGGTGTGTGCATAAATGAATACTTTATTAGCCGTAATCGTTATTTTCGGACTTCTCGTTTTTATCCATGAGTGGGGGCATCTCGTCATTGCAAAGAAAGCAGGGATTCTCTGCCGGGAATTTGCGATCGGCTTCGGACCGAAGCTGTTCAGTTTTGTCCGAAATGAAACCACCTACACGATCCGCCTGCTTCCACTCGGTGGATTCGTCCGTATGGCAGGGGAAGATCCTGAGCTTGTGCAGATCAAACCAGGATACGAAATTGGCCTTCTGTTTACAAAAGAAGGTAAAGTCAGCAGAATGATCATTAACAACAAATCAAAGCATCCGGACTGCAAAGTCATCCAGGTGGAAAAAGTTGATATGGAAAAAGATTTGTTCATTCAGGGATATACAGAAGATACAGAAGAGCTCGTTACGTATGAACTGGATCGGCGTGCAGAATATGTGTATGACGAGAAATCGACTCAAATTGCCCCATATGACAGGCAGTTCGGTTCTAAAACAGTCGGTCAGCGGGCTGCGGCAATCTTCGCAGGACCTTTCATGAATTTTGTTCTGGCGGTCTTCGTTCTGATCATCTATGCTGCTGTTGCAGGCCTGCCGGTAAACGAGTCGGTTGTGGGTGACGTTACCGACGATGGCCCGGCGGTGGAGGCCGGACTTGAGAGTGGTGACAGAATTACCTCCATAGATGGGGAAGAAGTTACTACATGGGAAGATATGACAGAAATTATTCAGGAAAACCCTAACGAAAACATGAATTTCGAAATTTCCAGGGAAAATGAAACATTTAATATAGAGATGGCGCCTGAGGAAAGAGAAGTGCCGGAGGCGGAAAACGTTGGTGTGATAGGGGTTATGGCTCCGACAGAAAGAAGTATCTCAGGAGCACTTGCTTTTGGATTTACTCAGACATATGAATACACAGCACTGATCATTGAAGCTCTTGGACTGCTTATTACCGGGGAGTTTTCGCTTGACGCACTGGCAGGTCCTGTAGGTATTTATGAATACACTGGTGAAGTAGCGGCAATGGGCTTTCTTGTACTCTTACAATGGACAGCTATTTTAAGTGTGAATCTAGGTATTATCAATCTGCTTCCTCTGCCGGCTCTTGACGGGGGAAGGCTTATGTTTATCGGGCTGGAAGCTGTCCGGGGGAAACCAGTTGATCCCCAAAAAGAAGGTATGGTGCATTTAATAGGGTTTGCGCTTCTTATGCTTTTAGTACTTGCAGTAACATGGAATGATATCAACCGATTATTTTTATAAAACACGTTAATAGAGGTGGCTCATATTGAAACAATCAACGTATTTAATTCCTACATTGAGAGATATACCAAGCGGAGCGGACATCGTCAGTCATCAGCTCATGCTGCGGGCAGGACTGATCCGTCAGAGCGCGGCAGGTGTTTATTCCTTTCTTCCTTTAGGATGGCGTGTACTCCGGAAAGTTGAGCAGATTGTCCGGGAGGAAATGGACCGCTCGGGGGCTCAGGAGATGCTCATGCCATCGATTCAGCCGGCGGAGCTGTGGAAGGAATCCGGCCGCTGGGAAGCTTATGGCGAGGAGTTAATGAGAGTTACTGACCGCCATAACAGAGAATTTGCCCTCGGGCCGACCCACGAAGAAGTTATTACTTCCATTGTTCGGGACGATGTAAGATCGTATAAAGAACTGCCCATGACTCTTTATCAAATTCAGACAAAATTCCGGGATGAGAGGCGGCCGAGATTCGGAGTACTCCGCGGCCGGGAGTTTCTCATGAAAGATGCCTACTCGTTCGATAAAGATTTTGAGGGGCTCGACGAAAGCTATGAAAAAATGTATACAGCCTACAACAGCATTTTTTCGCGGCTCGGATTGAACTTCAGGGCGGTTATAGCTGATTCCGGGGCAATGGGCGGAAAAGACACCCATGAGTTTATGGTACTCTCAAATGTAGGGGAAGATACCATTGCTTACTCCGATGCCTCTGATTTTGCAGCAAATATTGAAATTGCACCTGTGAATGCTTCATACGATAAACCGGATGAAGCCGCCGGAGAACTTAGAGAGGTTGAAACCCCGGAGCAGCGGACGATTGAAGAAGTATCACGGTTTTTAGACGTTAAACCTGAAAAGTGTATTAAATCTATTCTTTTCATGGCGGATAATGAACCAGTTCTTCTTCTCGTACGGGGCGACCACGAGGCCAACGAGATTAAACTGAAGCATGAACTGAATGCCGAAACGGTCGAAATGGCAACTGAACAGCAGACAAAAGAAATTCTTGGGTCAGTGCCTGGATTTATCGGTCCGGCAGGAGTGCCGGCAGACTTGAATGTGTATGCGGACCATGCAGTCGAATATATAGTGAACGGCGTGTGCGGAGCCAATAAGGAGAAACTTCATTTACTTAATGTGAACCCGGAAAGGGATTTTTCTGTAACAGCGTTTAAGGATCTGCGCAGCATTCAGGAAGGGGATCCTTCTCCTGACGGCAGAGGGGTTATACATTTCAAAGAGGGCATAGAAGTAGGACACGTATTTAAACTCGGAACTAAATACAGTGAAGCTCTTGGAGCCGAATATTTAAATGATCAGGGAAAGGCAAAACCTATTGTTATGGGATCCTATGGAATAGGAGTTTCCCGAACAGTTGCTGCTGTTATCGAAGAAAATTATGATGAAAACGGCATCGTCTGGCCGGCCTGTGTTTCTCCGTTCGACGTACATTTGATTGCAATTAACGTGAAGCAGGAAGAGCAGAGAAACCTTGCTGAAAAAATTTATGAAACACTGCAGGCAAAGGGTACAGAAGTTTTGTATGACGACCGGCCTGAACGTGCAGGCGTAAAATTCAAGGATGCGGATCTTATCGGCATTCCGCTTCGCGTCCAGGTAGGTAAAAAAGCTTCTGAAGGTTTTGTGGAACTTAAACACCGAAAAACTGGAGAAGTGGAAGAAGTACATGTCGATGAACTTTCTGATGTGCTGGAGAAATGCCAGCAGTAAAATAAAGGCTGTCCTTGATATTTCAGGGCAGCCTCTCTTTATCTGCTCAGTCTGTTTCCTTCTTCATTTTCAACAGTTCATTTTGGAAGGAGAAACCAGACCTGAGTTCAAGGTCAGCAGAGAAGGCTGATAAATTAAGTTTACAATATGAATCAAAATATCAGATATATCATAAGAAGGGAGCAGCAGAAGATGTCGATAGAACTTCAAAACCGACAGGAGCGGTTCAGGCTGCTGATGGAGCAGGTGCAGATGCCGGATGATTTCATGAAAAAATATGCGGAAGGCGCTTATATAGAAAAACTGGAAATCCATCAAAAAGATCATAAGTGGAACTTTTTTATTGCGATGCCGAAGCCACTTCCCTTTCCAGCATTTGAACTTCTCCAAACCCGTATAGTACAAGGTTTAAGCCATATTGCGGAAGTTTCATTATTTCTGCGCTACGAAGAAAATTTTCAGGCCGAAGAATTGATAGAAAGCTATTGGCCGTATTTTATTGAGCGTTTAAGGAGTTCAACAAACGGTCTCATTCAGCGCCTTGAAGCACAGGTTCCAAGGATCGATAACAATCGGATGTATCTCGCAGTAATGAATGAAACGGAAGCGGAAATCCTTGAGCGCAGAGTCAAAGCTCCTCTTAAGCAGCTTCTTTCCGGCGCGGGTTTTCCGGACTTTATTATTGCTACGGAAGTAAGAGAGGCAAAGGAAGAAATTAAAAGATTTGAAGAGCAGAAGCAGGAAGAGGATCATAATAAAGTCGTCGAAGCGATGCTCGAAAAGAAAAAACAGGAGTCTAAAGCAAAAGAGCTGCAGGACGAGCAGAAAGTTTCTGTCGGCATGGCGATTAAAGATGATCCGGTTGCGATGGAGCAGATTATCGAAGAAGAAAAACGGATTACCGTGCAGGGGTACGTTTTTCATGCCGAAACAAAAGAATTGAAGAGCGGCAGAATGCTTTTAACGTTTAAAATAACGGATTATACCGATTCTCTGCTTATAAAAATGTTTTCCAATGATAAGGAAGACGTGCCTGTGATGGAAGCTGTGAAAGAAGGAATGTGGATTAAAGCGAGAGGATCCGTTCAGTACGACACCTTCATCCGTGATCTGACAATGATGGCAAGGGACTTTCACGAAATTAAGCCGTACGTCAGAACAGATGAAGCAAAAGAGGAAAGCAAGCGTGTGGAGCTTCATGTGCACTCAACAATGAGCCAGATGGACGCGGTTACTTCTATTAGTGATTATGTGAAACAGGCTGGAAAATGGGGTCATCCTGCCATCGGTCTGACAGATCATGCAGTTGCACAATCCTTTCCCGAAGCGTATGCTGCCGGCCAGAAGCATGGGGTGAAAATTCTTTACGGGCTGGAAGCCAATCTTGTAGATGATGGAGTACCTATCGCTTACAATGCTTCACAGCGGGAACTTAAAGATGAAACATATATTGTGTTTGATGTGGAAACTACAGGACTGTCTGCCGTTTATAATACTATTATAGAACTGGCAGCGGTGAAAATTAAAAACGGGGAAGTAATTGATAAATTTGAATCTTTCGCGGATCCTAAAGAAAAACTGAGTCCGACAATTATAGAATTGACAGGTATCACTGATGACATGGTTGAAGGACAGCCTGATCCAGGAGAAGTACTTAAACAATTTTATGAGTGGTGTGGAAATGATATTCTTGTAGCCCACAATGCAAGTTTTGACATCGGCTTTTTAAATGCAGGCTATGAAAAAATCAATTACAGTAAAGTTAAAAATCCGGTAATAGACACGCTTGAAATGGCAAGGATGCTTTA
>PWLM01000237.1 GCA_003560495.1 Bacillus sp. (in: firmicutes)
ACTTCGTACGGAATGCTGTGCGAAGCAAGCTCCTGGGCTTCTTCGCCTCCCCGGCCGAAAATGTAGGGATCTCCTCCTTTCAGCCGCGTCACCGTTTTACCTCGGAGCGCATGACGGCAGAGAAGCTGATTGATTTTTTCCTGGCTCATGGAGTGACTCCCGGGTGTTTTTCCGCAGTAGATCAGCTCTGCTCCCGCTTTCGTCTCCTTCAGCAGATCCTGATTGATCAGCCGGTCATATAAAACAACGTCTGCTTTTTGCACGGCTTTTAATCCTTTTACTGTAATCAGATCAATGTCTCCCGGCCCTGCGCCGACAATATATACTTTACTCATTAAGATTCCGCCCCTTTTCTGTTTGTTTGATTCAGCGCCTGTTTCCGGCAGTGTGTAGCCCGCATTCTGTTTTCATGCTGCCCTGCCATCTTCCATCCCGGCTGTCGCCGCCTGTTTCGACAGCTGTTGTACACGGCACGCAGCCGATGCTCGGATAGTTCTTATCGTGCAGTTCGTTGTAATCGAGTTCGTTTGTCTTTATATACTCCCATACATCGTCCCACGTCCAGTGGATCAGCGGGCACACTTTTATCGATTCAAATCGCTCGTCACGGTTCACAAAATTCGTATTCTGCCTGCTCGGGGACTGTTCTCTTCTGAGTCCGGAAACCCACGCCACTGCCCCGGAGAGTGCTTCTTCCAGCGGTTTAATTTTCCGGATATAGCAGCACTGGTTCGGATCTCTTTCCCAGAGTGCCGGTCCGTATTTTTCTTCCTGACCGGTTACTGTCAGCTCCGGCTGCTTCATTTCCACCTGCAGCTCCGGATAGCGCGCTTTCACTTTGTCGATCAGCTCATACGTTTCCGCAAAATGGAGTCCGGTATCAAGAAACACAATAGAGGCGTCTTTTTTTACTTTTGAAATGAGGTCGATCAGGACGATACCCTCTGCCCCGAAGCTGCAGGCGTAGACGATATCTTCCCTGTACGTGCCGTACGCCCATTCCAGTACTTTTTCTGCTCCCTTGGAAGAATCCCCCGGGTTTATTCCCCGGAAAGGATCGTCCTGGAAATTTTCAAAGGTTATCCTGCTCATCTGCCTCTCCTTTCCTCCGTGTCGTCACCGGAGATACTTTTCTTTTTTAAGATAAACGATAATCTGCTCCACAGATTCTTCCAGTGACTGGGTGTCTGTTTCCACTGTCAGCTCCGGATGTTCCGGTTCTTCGTACGGGGCGTCAATTCCTGTGAACCCTTTAATTTCTCCGGATCTTGCTTTTTTGTAAAGTCCTTTAGGATCCCTTTCTTCACACGCTTTAAGGCCGCACTTTACGTATACTTCAATGAATTCTCCTTCTTCCAGAAGTCCCCGCACGCTGTCCCGGTCTTCCCGGTACGGCGAAATAAACGCCGTGAGTGTGAGCAGGCCGGCGTCTGTCATCAGCCGGCCCACTTCCCCGATCCGGCGGATATTTTCCGTCCGGTCCTCCGGGGAGAAGCCGAGGTTTTTGTTTAAACCGTGCCGGACGTTGTCCCCGTCGAGCCGGTACGTATGGATCCCCTCTTCGTACAGCTTTTTTTCGAGAGCGGAGGAGATGGTTGATTTACCGGAGCCGGAGAGACCGGTGAACCAGAGTACGGCGCTTTTATGCTCCTTCTGTTTCTGTCGTTCCTGTTTGGTTACTTCAGAGTCGTGCCACGTAATATTTGTCGAACTGCTCATAAAAATCTCTCCTCTTTCAATGGATTTATTAAACCAATCAATTTACTCGGTTTTATAAAGAAATAAAAAAGTCTACCCGAGCCAGACGAACTGGACGATGGAAACGGTGACGATTAAATACAGAATATTGAGTGGAATACCGACCTTCACGTAATCAGAAAAACGGTATCCGCCCGGTCCGTAGACGATGAGGTTCGTCTGATAGCCGATCGGTGTCGCAAAGCTTGCGGAAGCAGCGATAGCAATGGCAACGAAAAATCCGGTCGGGTCGTAGCCGAGCTGTTCGGCAATCGCAAAAGCAATTGGAAACATGAGGACGGCGGCCGCATTGTTCGTAATAATTTCTGTGAAAAAAGAAGTGAGAAAATACACTGCCGTAAGGGCGCCGATCACTCCGATGCCGCTGGAAATCTGCACGAGATGGGAAGCGATGAAGGAGGCCGTCCCCGACTGTTCAAGTGCCATCCCGATGCCGATCGCCGATGCGATAACGAGCAGAACGTCCACCTGAATGAACCGTCTTGTTTTTTCCAAAGAAATCGAGTTTGTGACAAAAAGCGTGAGTACGGCAAGAACCGCTGCTTCAAACATGGAAAGCAGCCCGGTTGCTGCGAGGGTGATCATCAAAATGAGGGTCACGAGGGAGATGAGCGCTTTTCGGGAATGAACGATATCCGGCTTCGTTACTTCACTTAAAAGATAAAAATCCTTCGTGTTATTCCAGCGGTGAAGAAAATCCCCATCCGCAAGCAGAAGCAGCGTATCCCCGGGCTTCAGTTCCGTATCCCCGATTTTCTCTTTGACCCGTTCCTCGTTCCGGTGTATAGCCACGACACCGGCGTCGTACACTGTCCGGAAACAGCTTTCCTTCAGCGTTCTGCCGGCAAGCGGAGAGCGGTGGGAAACGACTGCTTCCAAAAGGTGGGCATTCCCATTCTGCAGCTCTTCCAGCTTCAGATCCGTCCCTGTTTCCAGCTGCAGCCCTTTAATGTTCTGCAGGTCGACAAGCGTAGTAAACGAACCGGTGAAAATGAGGCGGTCGTTTTCTTCCAGTACATCTGTTGGTGCGACCGGGGCCGATCGGTTGCCGCGGCGGATCAGTTCAATAAGAAAAAATCCTTCCATGCGCCTAAGGCCTGCTTCTTCGACTGTTTTTCCTGCAAGCGGGGACCCTTTTTCCACGAAAGCCTGGGATAAGTATTCCTTTGATGATTCAGAAAATGCCTCTGTCGACGTCCGGCGGTCCGGCAGTATGCGGTAGCCTACCGTGCTCATGTAAAGGACACCGATAAGACCTGCTGGCAGGCCGACAACCGCCAGCTGAAACATCGAAAATCCTTCCATCCCTTGCTCAAGCATAAACCCGTGAATGACGAGGTTCGTCGACGTGCCGATCAATGTAAGCGTCCCGCCGAAAATAGCCGCGTAGGAGAGTGGAATAAGAAATTTGGATGGAGCGATTCCCCGTTCCCTGCACCATTTTCGAATGAGCGGTGTAAACATGACGACGATCGGCGTGTTATTTAAAAAAGCAGACAGTCCGGCAACCGGAAACATCATCTGTATAAGCGATTTTTTTCTTCCATTTCCTGAGCCAAGAGCCATTTTCACTAAATAATTCAGCGCGTTTCCCTGCTGGACAGCGCCGGCAACAATGAACAGCAGGCCGACGGTAAGCATTCCTTCATTGGAAAATCCCCGCAGCGCTTCCGCCGGCTCCATCACCCCGAGCAGAAGGAGCACAGCGAGCGTCACGAGAAGGATGACTTCCGGCTTCGCCGCTTCTTTAATCAGGCAGAGAAGCATGATGCCGACAACTGCCAGTACGATCCCTATTTCAACTGTCATTTTTCTGCCCTCCTGATCTTATCCGGGCAGCTTCCATGCGGGAGTGGGCCTTTTACGCTTTTACTGTCGTCTCCTGCAGGCCTTTTATCAGCACTTCGGCTACTTCCGGGCGTGTAAACTGCTTCGGCGGTTTTTCTCCTCTGCGCAGCATTTCCCGAACCTTCGTTCCGCTTAGGTGTACGTGAAATTCCTTGTCATGCGGACACGTTTTCGCCGACGCCATGTTTTCACATTCCGTGCAGAAAAAGGCGTGTTCAAAACGGAAGATCTGAATACCAAGTTCCTCTTCGAACTCCGTAATAAAGTCCTGTGCTTCATACGTGCCGTAGTAGTCGCCGACACCGGCATGATCCCGTCCGACAATGAAATGGGTGCACCCGTAATTTTTACGGACAATGGCGTGCAGCACAGCCTCTTTCGGTCCGGCATAGCGCATCGCCGCCGGATAAATCACGAGTCTTGACCGGTCAGCCGGATAGTAGTTTTTCAAAATCACTTCATAGCTTTCCATACGGATTTCCGCGGATACGTCATCGGATTTTGTTTCCCCAACAAGTGGGTTTAACAGCAGTCCGTCCACTGCTTCAAGCGCTGCTTTTTGAATGTATTCATGCGCCCGGTGCACCGGATTTCTCGTCTGAAAACCGACGATTGTTTTCCAGCCGAGATCCTGAAACAGGGCGCGTGTTTCCACCGGATCGAGGTGGAAATCCGCAAAATCACTGTGGTCCGGGCGGTTTAAAAGAGTAATCGGACCGGCAGCGTATATTTCCCCGCGCTCATACAGTTTCTTTACCCCGGCATGGGCCGCGTCTTTTGTTCCGTACACTTTTTCTGCTTCCTGCTGTTTGTCGTAAGCGTACTTTTCCTGAAGGTCGAGCGTGCCGTAAATAATGCCGTCCTCTCCGCGGAGAGCAATCGTTTCCCCGACATCGTATGTGTCTGCTTCTTCAGCGGTCAGTGACAGAGTGATAGGAATGCTCCACACCGTTCCGTCAGCAAGCCGGTTGTTTTCAAGCACGTTTTCGTAATCCCCGCGTCCGATAAATCCTTCGAGCGGACTAAATCCCCCGATACCGATCAGTTCCAGGTCGGAAATGGTCCAGTCGGAAACTTTCAGCTGCTTCAGGCCTTCTGCTCTCTGAAGTGCCTCTTCCCGTTCTTTTCCTTTCAGTTCCCGGTTTACGAGTGTTCCTCCGTGCGGTTGAATAGACATATAACCCCTCCTGTTATTGTAATAGCGTCCCTTGCTTTCAAAAGTTCATAAAACTTATAATTCTTACCTTTTTACTATGTTTTAAAATAAAAAAAGAAAGCTCCTGCTGACTTATAATTTTTTGAAAATTCGTTGTTAGTAATCATAGTACACCCATCAGGATAATTCAATATATTTTTTTGATTTCTTTAATTTTACAATTGCACCGTAAAGCAGCTCTTCTTCTAAAAATCCTGCTGTGACGGAGTTTTCCTCCCTTCATTTTCTGCGTTCCTGTGGGAGAAACCTTCTTTCTGCTGCGCTTTCTTTTTCAGTCTGGTAGCATACACAGTAGAAAGGGGCGGAATCTGATGAAAAAGAAAGTAAAAGTAGTAGCAGCGGTTATCGAACAGGAAGGAAAAGTGCTCTGCGCGCTCCGCTCTTCACAAATGAGCATTCCAAACGTCTGGGAATTTCCCGGCGGAAAAGTGGAAGAAGGAGAAAGTCTGCAGACAGCGCTCGAGCGGGAAATCGAAGAAGAGCTCGCCTGCTCGATTAAAGCGGGCAGCATTTTTCATGACCATACCCATGAATACGATGCGGCAGTGGTCCAGCTGATCGCACTGAAAGCGAAGCTCATAGAAGGCGCCCCCGCGGCACAGGAACATGAAGAGCTTCTCTGGCTGCCGAAAGAAAGCCTTGCTTCTCTCGTCTGGGCACCGGCCGACGTACCGGCAGTGGAAGCACTGATCGAAGAAAAAAAAGTACTTAATTCATAGTGATGGATACAAACCGTTCTTTGAAAGAAGCTGAAAAGCTTTTTCCGGGGAGCGGTTTTTTCTAGTATAAAGACGTATATTACTGCGTTATAACAGTTCTCTATATTGAATAAAATGTATTAAATAAAACAAATATATCTGTTTTTCTTTTTCTCCATCGTTAAAAACCCTTTAATATCAGTATTTTTTCACTAAATGTCAATATTTGTCGAAAATAAATACTTTCTTTATAACGAACAATTCCATATACTGTAAATAACAACCCTTGATATGAATCGGCGGCCGCCTCCATATCCAGGCTTAAAAGAACCACTGCTTCCGGGGTGTATTTCCGCCCGGGACCTGGTTCCTTATTCAGTATGTCTGTTCATAAGCAGGAAGCCGCTGACTAAACATTTTAAGGGGAGATTATGAATGAATAAAATGAAAAAAATGTCTATTTTCACACTCACACTTATTTTTTCCATGAGCCTGGCCACCGGAGCCCTTGCTGGGAACGGGAAGGCCCATGCACCGGGGCAGAGCGAAAACTTCCATAAAGGCATTACAACCGAAGTAACGACAAGCGAAGATGTATATGAAAAAAATTTATATGATACCGATGTTTCCGAGAGTAAAGAAACTGTTCCTAAAGTAAAGACTTATGAAAAAGATCCTGTCGTGACGGAAATTGTGGAGAAGGAAGAGCATTCGTCCCAGGACTGGTACCGCCTTCGTACTACTACAACCACTGAAACCACAACAGTTACCGAAACATGGAACGAAGTAACGACAACAAAAACAACTGACTTCATCGAAACTCCGGTGACGATTACAAAAACTACAGTTACCACGAACGAACACCGGGGCGCTCCGGGAAGCAGCGGCAAGCATCTCGGTGAAACGAGCGAAACGACCGTCGACAAAATAAAAGGAGAGCCTCAGGTGGTTGATACAAAAGAAGATGTAAGCACAGAGAAAATAAACTTTAACAAAGAAGAAAGCACAGAAACTACTTCCAGGGTTTCCCGTGGAGAGTGGATCAAAGACTGAATTTTCTCAGGTAAACAGGCCATGACGCCTTCCGTCATGGCCTTTTCCTGTGGAAGCATTCCCCCTGCCTCTGGAAAAGGCCATCCCCGCTCTTCCGGAACTTCTTTTCTCATATTTCAGGTTACATAAGGCCCGGAAGATGGTATAGAACAGTAAGCTTAAATGAAAGAAGGGATAACGGTGGACGAGGAAATCAAACGCTATTTCCGTCAAATGGACCGGAGTTTTTACATGGAACACGATAAAGACAAAGCCCACATGAACCGCCCGTTTTCCATAGGCCACGGCCAGACCATTTCCCAGCCGTCGCTCGTATTGGAAATGACGCTTGCCCTCGGTCTCGAGCCGCATCACAAGGTACTCGAAATCGGGACCGGAAGCGGATTTCAGACCGACCTTCTCGCTTCTTTTGCAGAAGAAGTATTTACAGTGGAGCGGATCCGCCCTCTTTATGAGCGGGCAGTTGAAAAGCTCGGGCAGGCAGGTTTTAAAAATATCCACTTCCGCTGTGACAACGGCTCCAACGGCTGGCCGGAGGAAGCTCCCTTCGACCGGATTATGGTCACTGCCGCCGCCGAAACGATTCCTCATGCACTGATCAACCAGCTGAAGGAAGGTGGAAAAATGATTATTCCTGTCGGTACTTTCGGACTGCAGGAGCTGCTTCAAGTAACAAAGAAGGAGGACGGGGAGATCATCACGAAGAAACTTATGTACGTGCAGTTTGTAAAACTTTACGATGAGTAACCGGGAGGTATTTTTGTGGCAGACATTAAGGCACTGCTTTTTGACGTATTCGGAACGGTCGTGGACTACCGCTCGACGATCATCCGGGAAGGACATCAGTTTAATAAAGAGTTTGCCCTCGACCTGGACTGGGCAGACATTGCCGACAGATGGCGCGGGAGGTACCACCCTGTTCTGAAAAAAGTGCTCGACGGGGAGAAAGAGTGGCAGAAACTGGACAATCTCCACTACGAAGCGCTGAAGGAGATTTTGGAGGAAGAAGGCGTTACGAGGCTTTCAGAGGAAACGCTCCAGTATATCAACACCGTCTGGCACCGGCTCCATCCGTGGGGCGATGCGGTTCCGGGGCTGTACCGGCTGAAGCAGAAGCACATCATCAGCCCGCTTTCCAATGGGAACGTATCCCTTCTCGTCAATATGGCCCGGCACGCCGGCCTGCCGTGGGATGTGATTTTATCTCCGGAAATGATTCAAAGCTATAAGCCGGATCCAGACGTTTACAAAATGGCCGCCCGCTTTCTCGATTTAAAACCGGAGGAAATTCTCATGACCGCTGCACACCAGTATGACCTGCAGGCCGCGCAGGACCTAGGTTTCCGGACAGCCTACGTGTACCGGCCGCTTGAATTTGGGGCCGGAAACGTTCCGAATCTGGTTCCTGAAAGAGAATACGACTACACTGCCAACGATTTTATTGACCTTGCCGATCAGCTCCGCTGCTGACAGGCGCACGTTTTTCCCTTTCCTCCGGGACCGGCTCAACCAACAGTTGAGCCGGTCTTTTTTTTGGTGCGGGGGAAATCCGACGGATAAGGCGGCGGAGCTGTTTTAATCTTTATAAGCGGGTCATTAATCTTTAACCGGGACTGTTTAATCATTATAGCCGGGGTTATTGTCATTAGAAGTATTTTTAATCAGGATAAACCATCTGCTGTCATTATAAACGGGCTTTTGAAGGGAATTAATCATTATAGACCGGCTTTTAATCACCAGCCTGCAGATCCGAACCCACCAGACAAAAAAGAAGC
>PWLM01000238.1 GCA_003560495.1 Bacillus sp. (in: firmicutes)
TCCCGCTATCAATGATTAACGGGAAGGCGCCGTTCAATAAAAGGCGTACAAATATCTGACTCTACCGAAAAAACGTTCGTGGACATATTTTTAAGGAAAAGGCAATACGTCCTCCCCGGGGTGTAGTGCCTTTCTTTTATGTTTTATAGGAAACACTCCTCCACGCGTGTTTCTGTTTTTAACGCACAGGCTGCGGAGTATTTATTAGAGAAGCCTTTGCAATAAACAGATAAACCCCCTGTTGTATATCAGGGGATAACTGTGTTTGTCGAAAACTTGTAATACTTCCTTCTCTACCTAAAAAAGTGACATTTTTCACAAAAAGTTCATATTTTATTTTTTGTAAATATAACAGACATTTTTCACAATCTTATGTATAATAGGGGGCGTGAAAGAGGGAGAAAAAAGCCGGAATACGCCCGGGAAGGGAAAATGCTCCAGGCATTAAAATGACTGCTGTACAGCCTTTGTTTCCGTTTTCATCGTATTGACACGACCATAGTCGTGTTGTACGATTACAGAGGATATCGGGTGCAGGGCCTGAATGGAAGTAAGGAGTCATACGATATGCCAAAAAAGCCAGAGCAGTCACCTTACCGGCCAGTAATGAAAGCTTTTGCGCTGATGACGACAATTTCTTCCTATATTATAGGAGCGATTTTGTTCGGAGTTTTTGGAGGCAGATGGCTGGATCAGTATTTCGGAACCAGCGGATCCGTACTCGTGATCACACTGCTTGCAGCACTCGTTGCAGCAATGTACGGAATTTACACCGCGGTGAAGAAGTTTACGGAGGAAGAGGAATGACATCAATGGAAGCACTGGCCAGGAGATATTCCATCTACATGGGCATCATAATTGTATTACTTCTTCTCGTGGCGCTTATTACCTCGATGTCGACCTTTTTTGTGGGAATGGCTTTTGGGACCGCTTTCGGTCTCATAAACTTTGTAACTACATATTTTCAGGTGAAGCGGATTATGACGTCCTACACGACAAGAAAATACCGTTTTTCCATCGGTACACTCGGTCGTCTTCTTATCGTCCTGGTTGCACTGTTTATCGCTCAGGCTTTTCCCCAGTATTTCGATATGACTGGTGTGATTGCAGGTCTTGCAGTCATGTACGTCATCCTTCTGATTGATCCCATTTTCCAAATTAAGCATTTGCAGTAGCGCAGCTTTTCCCAGAACTGGAACTGTCTGTAATGCATCAAAGAGAGGTGAATTTACGATTGGATACTCAATTTTTAACGGTCGATTTATTCGGTATTCCGTGGATGACGGTCAATATTCCCAACCTCATTCTGATTACGGTTGCCATGGCCATTGTTTTCTTCGTCTGCTTCTTTATGGCAAGAAAAATTGAGATGTACCCGACCGGCGCACAGAACGCTCTCGAGTATTTAACTCAGTTTATTAAAAACGTCATCAGCAGTACGATGCCCTGGGATAAGGGGCAGAATTTCTTTATGTTGGGAATTACCCTGATTCTCTACATATTCGTCGCAAATATGATGGGGGTGCCGTTCGAACTGGCAACGGCCGGAGATCACTATGTATGGTGGAACTCTCCGACATCCAACGCAGTACTGACTTTGTCTCTGGCACTGTTTATTATACTGCTCACTCATTTCTACGGCATTAAAATGAAAGGGTTCAAAGAATACGGGAAAGATTATTTCCGCCCCGTGGGATTCCTTGCCCCATTCAAACTCATTGAAGAGTTTTCCAACACGCTTACACTTGGTATGCGGCTCTTCGCCAACATCTACGCAAAGGAAGTTATTCTTCTGATGCTCGTTGGACTTGGAACTTCAAGTTTATTCTGGGTGTTTGGCGCATTTTTACCGCTCGTTGTATTCCAGGCATTCAGTGTCTTTATCGGGACGCTGCAGGCTTTCATTTTCTGTATGCTGACAATGGTTTACATGGCACACAAAGTTAACGAAGAACACTAGGATTTGTGAATAATAGCTCTTATTGGAGCGTATTCTTAATACATTTTAGAAATAAGATACTTTGAAGGAGGATTTTCAGCATGGATGTAGGTTTAATTGGTATTGGTATCGGTTTGGCAGCAGGTTTAGCAGCAATTGGCGGGGGTATCGGGGTAGCACTTGTTATCGCGAACACACTTCAGGGTGTTACACGTCAGCCTGAACTCCGCAGCTCTTTACAAACAATCATGTTCATTGGTGTACCACTAGTAGAGGCCCTTCCGATTTTCGCAATCGTTCTTTCCTTTCTACTGCTTGGTCAAATGTAACTACCACAATTTCAATGGCGGAGTTCGTGTTTATACATACTTCGCCATTCCTTATGTACGAAAGTGTATCCGGAGCATTCCGGATACGCTTTCCTTAACAGTAGTTCTGCACAAAGGAGGCGACCCTGTTGTTTGATATTACAGAAATTGAATGGATCAATGCGCTTTACCAGATAGCAGCATTTTTCGTTCTTTTATTAATTTTAAAGAAATATGCGTTCGGTCCTGTCATGAACATGATGGAAAAGCGCGAACGTCATATTGCAGATCAGATTTCTTCAGCGGAAAAAAACCGCGAAGAAGCAGAAGCATATCTTACTGAACAGCGTGAAGCGATTCAGGAAGCACGTATGGAAGCTAAAGACATTGTTGAAAACTCGAAAAAGTCGAGTGAACAGCAGGCGGCGGACATCGTAAAAAGCGCCCGCGACGAAGCGGAGCGTCTCAAAGAAAACGCGAAACAGGAAATCAACACCGAAAAAGCACAGGCTATCTCCGCGCTTCGTGAGCAAGTTTCCACCCTTTCCGTACTTGTGGCAGCAAAAGTAATCGAAAAAGAGCTGGACGAGCAGGAGCAGGAAAAGCTCATTCAGGAGACGCTTAGAGAAGTTGGCGAGGAAGTATGAGAAAGCATCCAATAGGTTTTCGTTACGCAAAAGCGCTGTTTGATACAGCGAAGGAGCAGGGAACGTTAGACCAGACGCTTGAAGATCTAGGCACTGTGACACAGGTAATGGCAAGGACGAACCTTCTTGACGAAGTGTTCCGGCACCCGCGTATGACGGGAAGCCGCAAAAAGGAAATTGTCAAAAATGCATTTGCATCCAGCGTCGGCAGGCCGGTTCTGAACCTGCTGCAGCTTCTCATCGATAATAAGCGGGAGTATTTGTTTGCTGTTATTGCAGACAACTACAAGGCGCTTACATACGAAGAGAAGGGCATTGCCGAAGCAGTTGTTTCTTCAGCCAAAGAACTTTCCGAGGCAGAAAAAGAAGCAGTTGCAGATGTGTTTTCAAGACGCGCAGGCAAAACGACGCTGTATATTAATAATGTAGTGGATAAAGACCTTATTGGCGGACTGAGAGTCCGTATTGGAGATACTGTGTATGATAGTACTGTCGCGAATCAACTCAAGCGCATTCATGAACGCATGATTGCCGGGAACAGTAGATAGGGGTGAACGATATGAGCATCAGAGCCGATGAAATCAGCTCGCTTTTAAAGCAGCAAATCGAAGGCTATGAAACGGAAATGGAAGTAAATGATGTCGGTACCGTCATCCGCATAGGGGACGGAATCGCCGTGGCTCACGGTCTGGAAAACGTTATGGCCGGGGAGCTTCTCGAATTCGCAAACGGTGTCATGGGTATGGCACAGAACCTGGAAGAAAACAGTGTAGGTATTATTATTCTTGGTCCTTTCACAGAAATCCGTGAAGGGGACGAAGTAAAACGTACGGGCCGCATCATGGAGGTGCCGGTAGGGGAGGAACTCCTCGGCCGTGTTGTTAACCCTCTTGGCCAGCCGCTCGACGGTAAAGGTGCAGTCGGCACAACGAAAACACGCCCAATCGAAAGCGGAGCTCCTGGTGTTATGGATCGTAAATCCGTACACGAGCCGCTTCAGACAGGCGTTAAAGCAATCGACGCTCTCATCCCGATCGGCCGCGGACAGCGTGAGCTGATCATCGGGGACCGTCAGACAGGTAAGACAGCGATTGCGATGGATACGATCATCAATCAGAAAGACGAGGACATGATCTGTATTTATGTTGCGATCGGTCAGAAAGAATCCACCGTAGCAGGTGTTGTAGAAACACTCCGCCAGCACGGCGCACTTGATTACACGATCGTTGTAACAGCAAGTGCTTCCCAGCCGGCACCGCTTCTTTACCTTGCACCATATGCAGGGGTATCGATGGGTGAGGAGTTTATGTACAACGGCAAGCACGTGCTCGTTATTTATGACGACCTCACGAAGCAGGCATCTGCCTACCGTGAACTTTCCCTTCTTCTTCGCCGTCCTCCGGGCCGTGAAGCTTTCCCAGGGGACGTTTTCTATCTTCACTCCCGCCTTCTTGAGCGTGCAGCGAAGCTTAGTGACGACAAAGGAGCCGGTTCACTGACCGCTCTTCCTTTCATTGAAACACAGGCAGGGGATATTGGAGCCTACATCCCAACAAACGTTATCTCGATCACAGACGGACAGATTTTCCTTCAGTCCAACCTCTTCTTCTCCGGTGTACGTCCGGCAGTCGATGCAGGTCTTTCGGTATCGCGTGTTGGTGGTTCCGCCCAGATTAAAGCCATGAAAAAAGTAGCAGGTACGCTCCGTCTGGACCTTGCGTCCTACCGGGAGCTGGAAGCCTTCGCTCAGTTCGGTTCCGACCTTGACGCGTCGACCAAAGCCAAGCTTGACCGCGGTTCGCGTACGGTGGAAGTGCTGAAGCAGGGTCTTAACCAGCCGCTTCCTGTTCAAAAGCAGGTCTTCATCCTTTACGCTCTGACACGAGGTTTCCTCGATGACATTAAAGTAGAAGATGTACGCCGTTTTGAAGCAGAACTTTACACATTCCTTGATCACAATAAATCAGAACTTCTTTCCAGCATCAAACAGTCCGGTAAGCTCGCAGACGAAGAGGACATGAACGGTGCGATTGAAGAATTCAAAAAGACTTTCCAGTCCAGCTAAGAACTTAAGACACAGGCAGGGGGCAGAGGCTCCCTGCTTTCGGAGCAAAGGTGGTGAAGAACGTGGCGTCTCTTAAAGAGATTAAAACGCGGATTGGTTCCACGAAGAAAACAAAGCAGATTACCAAAGCGATGGAAATGGTATCAGCTGCGAAGCTGAACCGTGCCCAGGGAAGAGCAGAAGCGTTTCAACCCTACACGCAGAAGATCCGCGAAGTAGTAACGAGCATCGCCCAGGGAACCGAGGACGTGTCCCATCCCATGCTTCAGGAGCGGGAAGAGATCAAACGGACGGGCTATATCGTTATAACGTCCGACCGCGGTCTCTGTGGAGCCTACAACAGCGGGCTGCTCCGTGAAACCCACCGGCTGATCCAGGAGCGGCATAATTCCGAGGATGAATACGGAATTGTCGTACTTGGTAAAGTCGGACGGGACTTTTTCAAGAAGCGCGGAATGCCCATTATGCAGGAAATTGTCGGCCTGAACGATCATCCGGAATACAGTGATATTAAAAACATTGCGGAAACGACCGTGCAGATGTTCGCCGATGAAGTGTTTGACGAAGTATACCTTCACTATAACCACTTTATCAGCGCCATCAGCCAGCAGGTGACAGAAGCGAAAATTCTCCCGCTCACCGGGCTTGCCGAAGAAGCGAAAGAAGCGGATCAGAAAACGGAAGGCCGTCTCGACTATTTGTACGAGCCGGATCCGGCGACGATTCTCGAACAGCTTCTTCCTCATTATGCAGAAACCTTGATCTACGGTTCCCTGCTTGACGCAAAAGCCAGTGAATTTGGAGCACGGATGTCTGCGATGCGTTCTGCAACAGATAACGCAGACAACCGCATAGAAGAACTGACACTCAGCTATAACCGTGCCCGCCAGGCAGCGATCACCCAGGAAATCAACGAAATCGTCGGCGGTGCCGCAGCACAAAGCTAGTAAGCAATGCCAGAGGAGGAAAGACGATGAACATAGGACGTATCACACAGGTTACTGGTCCGGTCGTAGACGTTCAGTTCGAACGCGGCCAGCTCCCTGAGATCTATAACGCCATTACAGTGACCAAAAAGGCCCAGCGCGAAGGGGAAGTAGACGTAGAAACGACCCTGGAAGTAGCAATCCACCTCGGTGACGACACCGTCCGGACAGTCGCGATGTCATCTACCGACGGCCTCGTCCGCGGGACAGAAGCAGTAGATGCAGGCCAGCCGATTTCCGTACCGGTAGGGGACGCAACGCTCGGCCGCGTATTCAACGTGCTTGGTGAAAACATTGACCTCGACGAAGAAATCGCATCCGACGTGCAGCGCGACCCGATTCACCGCGAAGCCCCGCCATACGACCAGCTGCAGACAGAAACTGAGATCCTGGAAACAGGAATCAAAGTAGTAGACCTGCTCGCTCCGTACGTAAAAGGTGGTAAAATTGGACTCTTCGGCGGTGCCGGAGTAGGTAAAACTGTTCTTATCCAGGAACTGATTAACAACATCGCCCAGGAGCACGGCGGTATTTCCGTATTCGCCGGTGTAGGGGAGCGTACCCGTGAAGGGAACGACCTTTACTTTGAAATGAAAGACTCCGGGGTAATCACGAAAACAGCCATGGTATTCGGCCAGATGAACGAGCCGCCTGGTGCGCGTATGCGCGTGGCGCTTACCGGTCTGACAATGGCAGAACACTTCCGTGACGAAAAAGGCGCAGACGTACTGCTCTTTATCGACAATATCTTCCGTTTCACGCAGGCAGGTATGGAAGTATCCGCCCTCCTCGGACGTATGCCGTCCGCGGTAGGTTACCAGCCGACACTTTCTACAGAGATGGGTCAGCTGCAGGAGCGTATCACATCCACGAAGAAAGGTTCCGTAACGTCCATCCAGGCGATCTACGTACCGGCCGATGACTACACCGACCCGGCACCGGCGACAACGTTCGCCCACCTGGACGCGACAACGAACCTCGAGCGAAAGCTTTCCGAGATGGGTATTTACCCGGCGGTGGACCCGCTCGCTTCTACATCCCGCGCGCTTTCTCCGGAAATCGTAGGCGAAGAGCACTACGAAGTCGCACGGGAAGTACAGGTAACACTTCAGAAATACAGAGAGCTTCAGGATATCATTGCGATTCTCGGTATGGACGAGCTGTCGGAAGAAGACAAGCTGACGGTAAGCCGTGCGCGCCGTATCCAGTTCTTCCTCTCCCAGAACTTCCACGTAGCCGAGCAGTTTACGGGCCAGAAAGGTTCGTACGTGCCGGTTAAGGAAACCATTCAGGGCTTCCGTCAGATTCTTGACGGAGAGCACGACGATGTACCGGAAGATGCCTTCCGTCTCGTTGGACGTATTGAAGAAGTAACGGCAAAAGCCGAGCAGATGTCCTAGCAGCCAGTGAAAGCTGAACAAGATTAAAAAAAGCGGGTGCAAGGCCCGCTTTTCATAAAGAAACAAAAAGTGATCCTTCTTCCGCACATGCGGAAGGACGCATCCTTTCGATAAGGAGGGTGACCGGTGAAGACGATGCAAACATATGTCGTCACACCTGACGGCACCGTTTTCGAAGGGCAGTCCCACATGGTCAGTGTTAAAACGATTTCCGGTGAACTCGGGATTCTCCCGGGCCACCTGCCTCTCGTCGCACCGCTTGCCATTGGCGCTATTCGAATTAAGCAGGAAAATCAGCTGCATCTCATTGCCTTAAGCGGCGGCTTCATGGAAGTGCGTCAAAATGAGGTAAACATTCTCGCTGAATCCGCCGAACTGCCGTCAGATATCGACATAACACGTGCGCGCGCCGCCAAAGAGCGTGCCGAGCGCCGTTTAGAGCAGGCAAAACAGGAAAACATAGACTTCCACCGCGCAGAACTCGCCCTGAAACGGGCCGTAAACCGCCTGGAAGTTGCCCAGCAGTAAACAGGAGCCGTCTGACAAAAGTCAGGCGGTTTCTTTTGTGTGGGAAGGGGGAGAACGGGAGCATGGATTGCGGTGGGAGTGGCGGGGGTGGCGCGGTATGCGTGGCAATTCTACCAACCTGGGGCGGAATACTCCCAACTTTCTTCGGAATAGTTCCACCCCTCCCCGGAATACTCCCAACTTCCGCTGTATTTCTACCAACTTCCATGAATACTACCAGCCTCGCCCGTTTTTCTACCAGCTTTCCGTGGAATTTGAAGTTAGTATAAAAAGTAGACACGCCAAAGTGATAGAATACAGCTAACAAAACCACCCGGAGGAGGACGA
>PWLM01000192.1 GCA_003560495.1 Bacillus sp. (in: firmicutes)
AAAAAATTGACAGAGAATGATTCATTCTCTTTTTCCTTCACAATCGTCTTTTGTTTAGTTTTCAAAGGGCAAATCATCGCGCCGCCGTTTTTGGCGACTTAATTAATATACCATCTTACATTATCCTGCGTCAATATATTTATATAATATTTTTTTCAGGAAATGTCGGCCGCACTGTTTTTCTCTCAGCGACGATTATTAATATATCATAATAAAAATAAGGTTGGCAATAATTTTCCCGAAATCTTTTTAAAAAGCTCTCTTAATGTTTGAGCTCTTTCGTAAAGAACCATCATCTTCATTGTATTTTCAAAGTCAAATTGTTATTTAATACTGCTTCATTAATTATTTTTAGATTTTGATATACTGCTTATTCCTACCGACTCAGCATACGAACCGCTTCCTTTTATGTTTTCATAAAATCACAGCTGAGTGTACCGGTGAAGATATTTTCAGCTGCACCCATCTTTTCTGCATAATTTCTGCCAACTTCTATTTTCCTGTGCCGAGTTGAAATAGATCTTCGGCTCAGCCCTATCCGCCCTGGAATCTATTTTATGAACAGGTTCTTATATTAAGCTCTTTTTTGTTTTTAGAATGCATGCGGATTGCCTGACGTCCGGGAGGGTCTGTGAGTTTTCCATAGGCCCCTCTGCCCGGACACCATTTTTATTGAAGGAAAAATAGAGATCATGAGAAACAGAAACGCTTCTTAGCGTGTGAATAAATAAAGTCAAAAAACATCAATAGTATATTGGGTTTCTTGGCCATGAACGGTGCTGTTTTATATTGAAACTATCAATAGAAAGATCGCTCTATATTTAATTTTTTAATATTGATGTTCCCTTACCTGCAAAATATGTCTTCCTTTTTTTTACAGACGTCTCCTCTCACCTTTACGCACCCGTCTTCTGGAAGTTTTAAAAAACTGAAGCAAATCTACACTCCCCGTTATAAATTTTATCTGTTTGTTCTTTCAGCACACATGCTGGATTTTTTAAGCTTGCTGCCTCTGCAGTCTTCCACTGGATGAGTAAAGTATTTAGATTGACATAAAAAAGAGGCTGTCTCTAAAGGGTCATAGAGACAGCCTGAAAACTCAGTAGCCATAAATTCAGTGTTTGTAACCCGGGATATAACTCCTAGTATGCTGATTCGTAATGTTCTTTCACCTTATCACGCAGTGCGCGTTTTAAAAATTTACCAACCGATGTTTTCGGTATTTCTTCCATAAAAATCACATCATCCGGAAGCCACCATTTGGCAAACTGCGGTTTCAAAAACTCGATCAATTCTTCTTTAGTTATGTTTCCCGCTTTATCTTTCAGCACAACACATGCGACGGGGCGTTCCTGCCATTCAGCATCAGGAACTGCTACCACAGAAGCTTCAAATACTTTTTCATGGGACATAATCGCATTTTCTAAATCCACAGACGAGATCCATTCTCCGCCACTTTTAATCAAATCTTTTGTCCGGTCGACTATTTTAATAATGCCTTCTTCATCAACCGTACAAACATCTCCTGTATGCAGCCAACCATCGATGAACGTTTCATTCCCTCGATCATCTTTGAAATAATCGTCGGCAATCCATGGACCTTTTAACAACAACTCTCCCATCTCTTCCTCATCCCATCTTACTTCACCCTGCCCTCCGGCCACTTTCATTTCGAGGCCCGGCACTAACATTCCCTGTTTCGCACGAATATTGAAACGATCTTCTTCCGGCAGGTCCTCCTGATAACTTTTCAGACGGGAAACGGTCGCGAGGGGGCTGGTCTCTGTCATTCCGTATGCATGTAAAAACGGAACGTTATACTTTTGTTCAAATGTCTTGATCATGCTTAAAGGAGCTGCGGATCCACCGCAGACTACTGCCCGCAGGCTGTCCGTCCGATAGCTGTTTTCCTCCAATTCTTTAAGCAGTCCTAACCATATTGTTGGAACCCCCGCTGTCATTGTTACTTTTTCATCCTGAATCAGCTCTGCTAAAATTTTTGGTGTAAACCGGGGGCCAGGCATAACCTGATCTGCTCCGAGCCATGTGGCAACATAAGGCATACCCCAGGCATTCACATGAAACATTGGTACGACAGGCATGACCGTATCAGATTCTGAAGCACCAACGGTATCTGTAAATGCTAACCCCATGCTGTGAAGAACTGTGGAGCGGTGAGTGTAGATAACACCTTTTGGGTTTCCTGTGGTGGCTGATGTAAAACATAGTCCTGCTTCTTCTGTTTCGTCGATATCCTTAGGATATTCAAAAGCCTTATCCCCTGTTTGAACCCATTCTTCATAAGAATATACATTTGGAACATTCGTCGATGGTAACTCATGATCTGTCATGACGATATATGCTTTTACTGTTCTGAGCTTATCGTGAACCGCTTCGATCAGAGGAAAAACATCTTCATCCACAAAAATCAATTCATCTTCCGCGTGATTAATAATGTAAATAATATGCTCTGGTGACAAACGGATATTGATCGTATGAAGCACAGAACCGATACTCGGAATTGCAAAGTAAAGTTCCAGATGGCGGTGATGGTTCCATGCTAACGTCCCGATTTTATCGCCTTTTTCAATACCAAATTCCTTCAGCCTGCTCGCCAGCTTCCGGGTTCGTTCGCCGATTTCCGCATATGTGAAGCGCTGAATGCCTGTAGATGTTCTTGAAATAACCTCTTTTTTCGGAAAGAAACGTTCAGCTCTCTCAATCATGGATGATATAAGTAAATTACCTTTCATCATAGGAATCTACCACCTTCGAAAGTTAATTGTATATAAACAAAGGAATTTCATAATACATACTAACATCAGAAAATACGAATGATGGATAAGACTTGACGAGTACATTCCCCACAAACCGCACATGCTTTAAAATTTTACGGAATTAAAATAAGTTTTCCTGATGTTTTTCTGTCCTGCATTAACATTTGTACTTTAGCCGCTTCTTCCAGAGGATACCTCCCACCAATTGTTAATTTCAGCTCACCTTTTTGTGTATACGTAAGCAGTTCCTGTAAGCTCGATGCAAAAAGCTCCGGCTTTTTCATTATCTGCGGCAGGAAAAAACCAATAACAGATTGGTTTTTTTCCATTAGTACCGATGGGAAAAGTTTTGGCTGTTCTCCACTTGCCACACCGTAAACGACGAGACGGCCAAAAGGTGCCAGGCAGGATAGTGTTTTATCGAATATGTCCCCTCCTGCCATTTCCAAAGCTACATCAACTCCTTCGCCGTCTGTCAGATCCAATACTTTTTGTTCCCAACCTGATTCTGTGTAGTTGACGAGTTCATCGGCTCCTAGCTGCCCCGCCAACTGCAGTTTTTCGGCAGAGCTGGCGGTCGCAATTACTTTTCCCGCTCCAAATATTTTAGCAAGCTGTACGGCAATCGTACCTACTCCTCCAGCAGCTGCATGAATAAGAACTGTTTCTCCTTTTTCGAGACGGCCCATCGTTTTTAAAATATGATAGGCACTCAGTCCCTGCAGAGGCAGAGCCGCAGCATGCTCAAAATCAATTCCTTCCGGTATGGGAATAAGTCCCCGTTCATCAGCTGTAGTATATTCGGCATACCCTGTGGCGTTATTTCCCCCTAACAAGGTCACAACGTTCGTTCCCGTCTTTACGCTGGTAACTTTATCACCGACTTCCACTACTGTACCTGCTACTTCAGCACCTGGAACGAACGGCAGAGGTGTCGGAACAACATACTGTCCCTGCCTTCTTGCAGTGTCCGCATAGTTTACTCCGATTGCTTTAATTTCAATGACTACTTCATGTCCATTCGCTGTCGGCTTCTTTATATCCGTTAACTGTAAAACTTCCGGCCCGCCAAATTCCTGAAATTGTACCGCCTTCATCGAACCTCTCCTTTTAATTATGATAACTGCTGTCAGCGTCAGCCGCTGTGCAGGTGATAGCATTATCAGCAGGTGTAGCGCTGCTTTTCGTTTAATAAAGCTGCAATTTCCCTGTTTCGCAGAACGATATCTCCGCCATAATAATCACCTAATTCTGCAGAAATCAATTTCATTGTTTCTTTTAATTTGTCTCCGGATAAAATTCCTGAAACAAGCTTTCTGGCAGTCATTTCAACATCAAGCAATGACTCATTAACGAAGGAAACAGCTAAATTTTCTTTCATTCTTTCTTTTTCTAATCCATTTCTTTTAATCGATTTCCACGAACGGTAAACTACTGACTCTGTCGCATAAAGCTGAATCGCTAATTCGGACAGTTTCATCAGTGTTTCCTGAGAATCTTCCAGTTTTTCACCTAATGTATTATAGGCCACCCCCGCCAGGACCAGGAATATACGGCGAATGGATGTGACAGCCTCTCTCTCTTCAGCAAGCGCCCCCTCTATATTTTTCAAATCGTTCCCCAGTTCTTTTTCCGCATTTTCTACAATTTCCTGCATCGGTATTTCGCCTTTTGCTGCCTTTTTAAACAGCAGTCCAGGAATCAGCAGACGATTAATTTCATTTGATCCTTCAAAAATACGGTTGATTCGTGAGTCACGATACATCTGCTCAATTCGGTATTCGCTTATAAAACCATTGCCTCCATGGAGCTGCAAGGATTCGTCCACGACTTTATCAAGCGTTTCAGAACTGTATACTTTGCACACCGCACACTCCATCACATACTCCATCATCCGTTTACCTATGAGCTTATGATCACCGGAGTCATATAAATCTCCCAATGCCTCTTCCAATAACCCTGCCGTTCGATGCTGCAGTGATTCTGCAGCATAAATTCTCGAGGCCATCTTCGCAATTTTTTCTTTGGAGGCCCCGAATTCCGCTATCGTTCGTTTAAACTGCTTTCTTTCGTTCGTATAACTAATCGCAAGCTCCAGTCCGTACTTTGCCGCACCGACACAGGCAGCCCCAAGGTTGAACCGCCCAAGATTCAATACATTCAGCGCTATGACATGCCCACGTCCGATCTCTCCCAGTACGTTTTCTTTTGGAACGAGACAGTCTTCCATTATGACGGACCTGGTGGAGGAACCTTTAATGCCCATTTTCTTTTCTTCAGGACCTAGGGATAGACCCGGGAAATCTTTTTCCACGATAAACGCAGTGAATGCCGTTCCATCTACTTTCGCATAAACGATAAACGTGTCAGAGAATTGAGCATTTGTAATGTAAATTTTGGTTCCGTTAAGCAAATAATAGTTTTCATCTGAAGATAATTCCGCTTTTGTTTTTGACGATAAGGCGTCCGAGCCTGCCGAGGGTTCTGTTAAACAATAAGCACCGATATATTCACCGGAGGCCAGTTTAGGTAAATACTTTTGTTTCTGTTCATTTGTTCCGAAGTAGGTGATTGGAAGTGTTGCAATACATGTATGGTTCGAATGAGCAACGCCATAGCTTCCGGATTTTCCCACAGCTTCTCCTACAAGCCCTTTACTTATTTTGTCGAGACCCAGTCCTCCATATGCTTCAGGTACACTGTGACCGAGCAGTCCTTCACCGCCTGCTTTTCTGAGTATGTTCACGACTTTATCAAAATCCTGGTTTTCAATTGCTTCCCTGTGAGGTTCCACTTCTTTTTCGACAAATCGTCCTGCCGTTCTGAAAATCATGTTTTGTTCATCCGTGAAATCTTCGGGTGTAAATATCTGCTCTTCATCTATTGAAGATAATAGAAAACTTCCGCCACTAACGTGCTGTTTTGTTTGATTTTTCGGCAATTTCACTACCTCCTTTATTTTCGCTCACCTGCTCCTGATTATTCAGGCAGATTCTATTTCTGCCAGCCAATTGCGGTACAACGGACATGCTGTCTCTTTTTGAAACAAAGCTGATTTCTTTTCCGAAACCTGAATCGGCAAGCATTTGACCCACACGTGACTCTGTAAGCACCGGCTCGGGTTCCCTGTTTTTATAAAATTCATGAGCAGCAAACGCCCCTTCTGTAAATATTAAACGCTCACTGCTTTCTCTCTTTAAACTGTCTATAAAGGAACCTGCTCCATAAAAATCTTCAATACAAAATTCTCCTGAAGAACCCGAACAAATTAAAACGATCGTATTATCTTTCCTACTTTGTATAATGTCTTTTGCAACCGCTGTTTCATTTAATAAAGAAGCGATATACACATGTTCTGCTGACAAAGTCTGATTGATAGCAACGGTTCCGTTTGTCGTTAATAAAATCATCGTTTTATTGTTAATCACTTTTATCAGCTTCATAGGATTAGGCTCATGAAAGTCTTTCAGGCTTTTACCTTGCTGTTCCCCGACGAGTAAATAACTGTTTTTTTCTCTCCCGGCCGCCTCTGTCGCTGCTTCTTCCATCGTTGATACAGGAATCACTTCTTTTGCACCGGCGTGAAGAGCTGCAGTAATCGTAGAAGTTGCTAGTAAAATATCAAAAATGACCACTACTTTTCCTTCTATCTTTGTTTCGTCAATGTCTTCTTTTTTAAAAAGAAGATGAACTTTTTTCATGATAATCTCCTTATGTCTATTCCGGCCTGCTGTTCGTATAAAAGAGTTCATCCTTTTCTAACTTTTATCGTTCTTTTTCCGTTTCCTTTACCGCCTGTTCAATCAATTGCTGAACAAAATAGTTTAACTCTGCAAACCGTTCATCCTGTGTCTGACCTTTTTTCCAGCGGGCGTAAATCTGCTGGCAGATTACAGCAAGTTTGAACAAAGCAAAGGTGAAATAGAAATGAAAATGAGAAACGTCCCGCCCGCTTTTTTCCGCATAGCTATGAACGAATTCTTCTCTTGTCATAAACCCAGGCAGAACGGTGACAGGCGGTTTACCCAGGGCGTATTTCAGTACATCCGGGTCATCCGCCTGCAGCCAGTAGCTCATGGCTGCTCCCAGATCCGCTAACGGATCTCCAACAGTCGTCATTTCCCAGTCAAATAAACCAACCATTTCAGAAAAATCTTCTGAAAACATCGCATTGTTCAGTTTGTAATCGTAATGAATCACAGTTGCTTTCTGAGAGGCTGGGATATTCGCTTTCATCCACGTTTTCAGGCTTTCTATTTCTGGAATTTCATCTGTCTCTGCCCTTTCATACCGTTTAATCCACCCGTGAACCTGGCGTTCCATAAATCCCTCCGGATTTGTCATGTCTGCCAGAGCTGTGTTTTTGTAATCAACATCATGGAGGCGGACCAGCGTATCGACCATTGTTTCTGAAATCCTGCGGCATCTTTCTTCCGTCGGTTCCATTTCTTTTGGAAACTCTGTATCAAGCACTATCCCTTCCCGACGTTCCATAATGAAAAATGGACTTCCAACGATCGAATCGTCGTCACTGTAGACAAACGGTTTCGGAGCAATTGGAAAAACAGGGTGAAGTTCACGTAAAACCGTATACTCGCGTTTCATATCATGTGCTTTCGGAGCAACAGGACCATGCGGCGGTCTTCGAAGCACTCCCTGCCAACTGCCAATCGTTAATTCATAGGTGAGGTTGGATGCTCCCGATGAAAATTGTTCCACCTTCATCGTTTTTTCAGGAACCCCTTCCACATTTTCTCTTATGAATCGTTCTAACTTTGCCGTATCCAGCTCTTCACCTTTTCTTACCTGTATCGTATCTTTCATAAATTTTATCCACTCCTTTACGGCCCAAAGCCTATCTGTTTAATAGAAAGCTGTGTTAAGTCGGCTGTTGATAACTGGAGAAAAGTTCTGCTTTTTTATTTCGTAAAACCGTTGTCAGGGCAGAGACACCTGCGGCAGCGCCCAGATCCTCCTGGACGGCAGGACAGCCGCATGCTTTCCCCGTGACAGGTGTAAAGAGCCCCAGACAACCTTCAAAAACAACCTGGAGCTTTAACAGAGACATTCATGCAAAATCATGCCACCATGAAAAATGAAAAGGTTCTTATCCAGTAAGAGTTCCTCCTATCTAAACAGGTGGAACGAAGCCTGTTTATGCTCGGTCTTTTTTACCGTAAGCTGTAGTAGACATGGAGGGACTCCAGAGCGAGCAAGGCCGAGCCGAAGATCCGTTCAGAAGGATGGAATTAGCTGAGGCCGGCCCGCTTAGAAAGCCTCTCCATGAAAACAAAAGCAGAAGTTCATTTTTTATTTTCAAGGCAGCCTAATAGAAATACTAACCTTCACATTTTGTAAACGTTTTCATTTTTCACCTGTATCGTTCCTGCCTGAAATATCTGTTAGCATATATCTGAACACTTCGTGAAGCTCAGCTTTCTTCATCAGTCACGCTTTAAAATGCCTAAGTCTAAAACTCTTATTTATCAGGAGTAAATAAACATGTAGTGCTGCTTCTCCATTACACTTCTTCAGCATAATTTCCTATACTTTCTCGTACGTATACCAGCCCTGCCCTGTTTTTCGTCCGAGCATCCCTGCTTCGACTTTTTCTTCGATACATTTAGCCGGTTTATCTTCCGGATCTCCTGTTTCAGCAAACCGCTGCTGATTCACGTAATAAGCAACATCAATTCCTGATAAATCCATCAAAGCAAACGGACCAATTGGATGTTTAAGTGCTTTCGTACATATAAGATCAATATCTTCGAAAGAAGCATATCCTTCTTCATATAACTTGACCGCTTCTTTTGATAACGCTCCGAGAATACGATTTGCGACAAATCCTGAAATTTCTTTGTTTAAAAGAACGGCTGTGCGATTGATTTTTTCACATAAATTCATCGCTTCCTGCGCCGTCTCATCTGACGTGAGCTCACTTCTAACGACTTCCACGCAGTCCATGACGAGCGGAGGAAAAAAGAAATGCATGTTACACACTTTTTCCGGACGGTTTGTTACGTCAGCCAGCAGCGAACTGACTATTGTGGAACTGTTTGTAGCCAAAATTGTATGTTCCGGTACGATCTCATCAAGCTCAGCAAAAACGTTTCTTTTAACGTCTAATTTTTCTGTGACTGCCTCAATCACAAAATCCGCGTTCGAAGCTGCCTCTTTCAGATTTGTAGTAAACGCTAAGCGGGAAAATGCCGCTTCCTTTTCCGTTTCTGTCAGTTTACCTTTTTGAACCCATTTATCAATTTGATATACTAATGCTTCTTTTGCTTTTTTAAGTGATGATTCGTTCACATCCTGGATGACCGTCTCGCATCCCCCCAGTGCGCAGAGCATCCCAATTTGATGCCCCATGGACCCCGCTCCAACTACACACACGTTCTGCATATTATTTTCCTGCATAATTGTATTCTCCCTTAATAAAATTTATTTTTATCGCACTGCAATTTCAAAATACTAACCGGTTGGTATCTTAAAAACAGAGGATCATCTGTGATCCTGCTGATTGCTGTTTACAGGTTACTATGCGCTGATGCCATTTAAAAAGATCTCCAAATATATTTCTGCTACTTCATAATCAGGAACGGGCCCGTTTGGATTGAACCACTGATAACTCCAGTTACACGCTCCCAATACTGCAAACGTAATCATATCTGAACGAAGATCGTTCCGAAACTCCCCTTTTTTTATTCCCTCGTCAATAATCCCATTCAGCTGAAAAAAGAATTTGTCTCTCGCAGGTACAATCTGAGACAAATGCTCTTCACTTAAATTGCGCATTTCCCTATAAAAAACCCTTGCACTCGTTCCCTGCATTTTAATACTGTTCAATAACATGAAAACTACTTCAAACAATTTTGCTTTACTATCTTTGTCAGCGTTTTCCACAATTTTCTTTTGTCTATGAACGATATCATTAATATATCCAAGGTGAATATCCATCAGTAATTCTTCTTTACTTTTAAAATAATAGTAAAACGTTCCCTTAGTCACACCGAGTGCATCCACGATATCCTGGATCGATGTTTCACTGAATCCTTTTTTTTCGAATAAGATAATGCTTTTTTCAAGTATTTTTTCTTTCACAACGGAGCCCTCTCTTTATCTGCTGTTTTTTACACATTATAACATAGAGAGACACTCTGCTTAGGTCAGTGCATGCATTCCCCCATCTACCACTACCGTGTCTCCTGTAACAAAATCTGCTGCTTGTGATGCGAGAAAAACAGCTGCACCTTTAAGGTCATCCTCTGAACCAAACCTGCTTAACGGCGTTCTCTCCAAAATCTGATCTCCTCCCTGTTCGATAATAACTTTCGACAGCTTTGTCGGGAAAAATCCCGGAGCGATAGCATTCACATTGATGTTATACCGGCCCCATTTCACTGCTAAATCCTTTGTGAAAGTCACCACTGCACCTTTGCTTGTATTGTATCCAATCGTATCCATCAGCTTCGGGTCTGTCCCCCCAAAACCTGCCACTGAAGCTATGTTAATAATTTTGCCAGCCTTTTGTTCAATCATTACTTCCCCTGCCGCTTTGGACATTAAGAATGTACCTGTAACGTTCACATCGATAACTTTTTCCCAGGCTTCCAAAGGCATTTCAGCGGCAGGCGCTCCCCATGTTGCTCCACTGTTGTTTACTAGAATATCGATTCTGCCGAATGTTTCCATCGTTTTTCTTACAACGGCTTTCACATCTTCTTCTTTTGTTACATCACAGGACAAGGCAAGCGTTTTTGTTCCGCCCTTTTGCAGCTCGTCACTTACTTTTTGACAAGCGTCTACTTTGCGTGAACAGAGAACGACATTAGCTCCTGCTTCCGCATAAGCTTTTGCAATTTGTTCGCCAAGTCCCCGACCGCCACCTGTAATAATTGCCGTTTTATCTTTTAAATTAAACAATTTCTGTATATGCATCTCTTATCCCTCCGACTCTATGAATATTGTTTTAATTCCAGTTTTGCTACTGACCGCCGGTGTACTTCATCAGGGCCATCTGCTATTCGCAGCGTTCGAGCCATAGCCCAGTGATGAGCAAGCGGGGTGTCATTACTGACTCCTGCTCCGCCAAATGCCTGAATAGCCCGGTCAATAACACGGAGTGCCATGCTCGGTGCGACCACTTTGATCATCGCAATTTCTTTTTTTGCAACCTTGTTTCCGACCGTATCCATCATATGTGCTGCTTTTAGTGTTAATAGTCTCGCCTGTTCAATGTCGATTCGTGACTCAGCTATCCACTCACGGATCACTCCCTGATCAGCTAAAGGTTTACCGAAAGCAACCCGATCTGTTACGCGTTTACACATTTCCTCCAGTGCTCTTTCCGCAGAACCAATAAGCCGCATGCAGTGATGAATTCTTCCTGGACCCAGTCTTCCCTGAGCAATCGCAAACCCTTTACCTTCTCCCCATAATATATTTGAAACAGGGACTCGAACATCATTGTAGTCGATTTCCGCGTGTCCATGCGGAGCGTGATAATAGCCAAAAACAGGCGTTTTCCGATTAATTGTTACACCAGGTGAATCCAGTGGAACAAGAATCATTGACTGCTGCTCGTAGCGATTCGCTTCCGGATCAGTTTTCCCCATAAATATGGCCACTTCGCACCGCGGGTCTCCCCCACCGGAAGACCACCATTTTCTTCCATTAATTACGTATTCATCACCGTCACGAACAATGCCGGCCCCAATATTAGCTGCGTCTGAGGAAGCTGTATCAGGTTCCGTCATTGAGAAACATGAACGAATTTCACCATTCAGCAGAGGCGTAAGCCATTTATCCTGCTGCTCCTTTGTACCGTAGCGTGCAAGTACTTCCATGTTTCCCGTATCAGGTGCATTGCAATTAAAAGTTTCCGGTCCAATCATCGATCTTCCCATTATTTCACAAAGAGGGGCGTATTCAACGTTTGTCAGCCCTGCTCCTTTTTCTCCGTCCGGTAAAAATAAATTCCAAAGGCCCGCTTTCTTTGCTTTTTTCTTCATTTCCTCCATGACAGGAGGAACTGATTTCCAGGGGTCTGTCTGTGATTCAACAAACTCATCATATACCCGTTCATTTTCATAAACAGTTGTTTCCATGAACGTTTCCAGCTGATCCTGCAGTTTTTTTACTTTGTCAGAGTACTCAAAATTCATGTTTTCCACGCCTTTCATGCGAGCTGTTTTGCAGATATTCTTATTAACTGACCGGTTGGTATGTTTATAATATACGGTAAATATTTAGATTATTCAAGCTTTTGTTTTAAAAAGAGACAGGAAGAGAGGGGACTGTGGGAAAGCTGTTCAAAGGTCCGGACGTTTTCTACTTAGTGTCAGTTAATGAAGTTTCTTAGAAAACGTCTTTAAAAACAAATTGCTCTATTCTATTATTTTATCTCCCATTCAATTGCTATTCGATATCCCTCCAGGCTTATCTTTAATAAGCTGTAACTATTACTGTATGAAAAAATTATTTTACTTTTGCAAAAGGCTCTTTTCACCCGCCGGGATGAAGCGACGTTTTTTTCCAGCCAACACCAAACTTTAATATAGCTTTGATAAACGAAACAAAAGCAGCCCCATATTTTTAATGAGAGGCTGCTTTCTTCTTGTGATTATTAACAGTATATTTTCTATGATTAATTGTGCGCCCTTTCGTTTCCTCCAATTTAATATCTACAAGGCCTCTTTTAACGAGATATTCCAGAAGTATACTGAGGTCGAGAGAATAGTCATGAAAAGCTACCCTTTCTTTTAATTCATCTACACTCCAGGCATCTTCCTTCTCTTCCATAATAGAAAGAAGGTGGGCACTTCCCATTCTCATTTTTGTAGCCAGTTCAAACTCGTTGGCGAGCAGGAGAAGTTCCAGACGTTTTTCCAGCGGCTCTTTTCCCGTAACAAGCTCTGAATACAGTTTATGAATTTCCGGCTCCATCTGGCGTACCTGCTGCCAAACGGTCACTTCCGGATAGTATCCTCGTTCAATTACTGCCAGTCTTGCCAGGTGGTGAAGAGCGTGTACGATTTGATTAAAAGCATCCAGATAATGTCCTTCATAGTAGAGGGATTTTCCGTCTGCAAATCTTCGCACCAGCTTTGAGAACTCCATGCCGATTCTCGTCTGTCTTTCTTCTACCGGAAAAACAATCATTTTTTCTTTAAAATTTTTCATGTATTCGTTTCGGTCAAAGATGATTCTTCCATTCAGCAGCCAGTCGATCGCCCGTCGGTTGGAACTGTGGGCGAGCCACTCTTCAATCTGCGAAGTGCTGACTATGTGCATGGCAGTCTTCATGTGATCATATTCGTAGTGTTTGATTTCCCACGACTTTTTCCCAGCTTCTTTAACAACAAGGAGGATGCTGTCAAAATAGTCCGTAGCTGCGTCATCCTGCCTTGTTTTTTCTGCAACAATTACCGCAAGGGTGTCCGGTTCTCCAGTCCGGTCCTGGTATAATTCTCGCATAAACTCCTGCATAGAGATCCTCCTTCTTAATTATTCTGCCCTTCAGCCTTATATCGATGCAGCGACATGTTATCTGTAATAATAGATGTTACATCTCCCTGTCCTTTAATTTGTTTTTATCTGCATTAATAAGAAAGATTCGACGTTCAGTACTTATCTCCTCTTTCCTCAGTATGTTTTTAATAAAGGATTATCGTTTTCTGCTTCTTCTGGCTTTTTTGCAGACAGACTGCCTGTATTCATAAGGTGTTTATTTTTCATCGTTTCTTCACTGTATTTTCTGAATTTCCTTATGGTATAATGATTCTGCAGAAAGGCGTGATATAACGTTGCTTAATTTCACAAGTAAAATTAATAAAATTCGTACCTTTGCTTTGGTGCTGATTTTTGCCGGTATTATTATTATGTATCTTGGACTCTTTTTCCAGGCGCAGCCTATTTTAATGACTCTTTTTATGCTGCTTGGTTTTCTCGCTATCATTGCAAGTACCGTAATTTATTTTTGGATCGGGATGCTTTCATCCAAAGCCGTGCAGGTTGTCTGTCCGGAATGCGAAAAACCGACAAAGGTTCTCGGACGGGTGGATGCATGTATGCATTGTAACGAACCCCTTACTCTGGATCCTGAATTAGAAGGAAAGGAATTCGATCAGGCTTATAACTCCAAGAAAAAAAGCAGGAGAGAAAATTAATTCTCTCCTGCTTTTTGTATGCAGTTTTAATGCTGCTGGCTGGAACGGCAGTCAGGACATGTGCCGTAAACTTCCATTCGGTGGTTACGCACTTTAAAACCGGCCACATGTTCAGCAAGTGTTTCCACTTCATCCAGCCCTGGGTAATGAAAGTCCACGATCTTACCGCACTGGTCGCAGATTACGTGGTAATGATCCGTAGTGTTGCTGTCGAAACGGCTCGAGGAATCTCCGTATGTCAGTTCTCTCACCAGCCCCGCTTCCTTAAAAACACGCAGGTTATTGTAGACGGTGGCTACACTCATATTAGGAAACTGATCTTCAAGTGACTTGTAAATATCATCCGCAGTAGGATGACTTTCACAGTTAAAAAGAAATTCCAGAATAGCATGACGCTGTGGGGTCATACGAACCTTTGTACTTTTTAAAGATTGAAGTGCTTCCCGAAGCTCCGTATTCTCCATCGTATTCACCTCTCATTTTATCAGACTTCTTCCGGCAGGAGGAAAAACTGCCGGTTTATTGGTGAACAAATTATTAAATAATAATGTTTATAATCAGTATAACGAAGCTTTTCTTTCAATGTCAATTATTTGTACCGGCTCCCCTGCTGAAAAAAAGGAACAGCATCTTCTGTATCCACCATGAAAGAAACGTACCTGTGGTCCTGATCCCTGCTTCTTCCATGTGTTGCTTCGTAGCGAAGGCAGATCCGCTGCATTGTTTCCTGGAGCTTGTCTGCATCTTCTTCATTAATCCCTACGAGAAAGGTTGTACTTCTTTTTCGGAGAAAGCCTCCGCTGCTGGACAGCTCAGTCAACCGGGAATCAGCTTTTTTAAGACCTTCCGTTAAAGCTTCTCTGTAACGGTTCTGCACTATAACGATAACTAGCTTCATTGTCCTCCTCCTTTTAATAACCTTTTGATGGGTCTACCTGATTGATATATTCTCCTTCATCGGATAAATACGTCCGCAGATTTTCCTCGAAAATCCCCATTGCACGCGGCTGATATTGAGGAGAAATTCCGGAAAGGTGCGGAGTGACAGTTACTTTTTCGTGCTCCCAGAAAGGATGATCAGCAGGCAGCGGTTCTTCATTAAATACGTCCAGTATGGCATGATGAAACGCTCCCCGGTTTAAAGAACGAATAACTGCCTCCTCGTCAACTACGTTTCCTCTTCCGATATTAATAAATACAGCGCTTTTTTTCATCGCACTGAAAGTTCTCGTTGAAAACAGCCGGTCGGTGGAAGCCATTTTAGGCAGGACAGAAACGACAAAATCTGCTTTTGGCAGTTCTTTATATAAATTGTCTATAGAAGCTGTTTCGTCGAAGGGCTCAACCATCCGCCCTGAACGGTTAATTCCTATTGTTTTCATATGAAAGGCATTAGCCAGTCTGGCTATTTCCGAACCTATAGCTCCCGCCCCTACAATAACTATCGTTTTGCCGTGAAGTTCCATCATGACCGGCGAACGATCCCATTTCTTCCGGCGTTCCTGCTCCTGTACTATTGTAGTTTGTCTCGCTGAATGAAGCATCATATGAATCGTATATTCTGACATGGGAACCGCATGAATACCCCGGGCATTCGTAACGAGAATATTTTTTTCAGCTATTGCCTGGAAGGGCATTTCATCCATCCCGGCTGAAATGACCATTATCCAGCTCAGTTTTTCTGCCTGGTAAATGTGCTCCTCCGTCAGATCCTCTCCTAATGTTACGAGGATTTCTGCTTCCGGAAGTTCCTCTTCTGCTTCTTTAATATTTTTTCGAAATCGAAATTCCACTTCTGGATATTGGTCTATCAATTGCTCCTGTATATCTTTTTTAATGTCCTCCGATGTTAATACAATCAATTCATTCAGCACCTTTCTCTATTCGTCGGCTCTGTTAACACCACAGTTACTTAGTATAAGGCATTAATACCGAAGCTGGAAGTGAAGAATAAGAAGACATCAGCGCCCTGATACTCCCATGAAATTTTAACAAAGCCTGGTTAAAAAGCTGATGCATCAAACTTTAATGCTTCCATTTGCTTTAGTCAGCTTCTGCGGGATATACATCTTATTTTACGAAGTAAACACGAGTACTCCACTTAACAAAAGCTTACTCGTTAAGCATCAGGCTCAGCTGATACTGGGAGCTTCTATTTTCTTCTGCTGTCTGCCAGCTTACAAAAACTCTGGCATCCAGCTGCGACAGCCCGGAACACCTCACGCAGACTTCTGAATAGTCAATTGTTCCTTCAAAATCTTCCATATCTGATTCTTCATAATATATGCTGAAGTTTGAGCTGTCGACGTAAACTTCTACAGCCTCAATATCTTCAGGTGTAATAGTTTCTTCATTATGTTCGAGTCTTATACCTGCTTCATAATCCTCTTCATCTTCATTAGCGTATAAAATCGCCGTCCAATAAGAATCTGAGGCTTCACTCCGATGGTCAGGCTGAAAAGCTTCCTCATAATCGTCTCTCAGGAAAAAAACTGCAGCGGCAACAATTCCAGCTATAAGTATAAACGGAATAATCTGCTTCATCGCCATCCCACCCTTCTTTCTTTTAGACTCTGTTAAAGCTCCGGGTTGTTTTTGAAGGTTGCCTGCGGCTCTTTAAACCTGCCACGGAGAAAGCTTTTGGCTGTCCCTTCCGTCCGGGAGGATCTGCGCGCTTTCCGCAGGCGTCTCGAAAAATCGCCTGGGCTTCGTTTTTTTTTAAAAGAGCAGCGTTTATAAAAAGCAGCACTTTTCTTTTTCTCCATCCGTCAACAGCGAACTTTAACATAGCTTTCTTTTATATTAGCAGACTATCCCATAAAATTCAGTTATTTCCGAACTGTCCTCCAGGGAAGCTTTTATCTTTCTGCCATTGTATAAATACTAAAAACACTTATCAGCTGGAGATTTAAGCAGAATCTTTATGCCGCCGCTCATCCGAAACACCTGATCATCCATGCGATAAATAAGCACATTATTACCTCCCTCCCTTTCTGAAGGAAGATCTTTCGTTTTTTCAGCTGCGCTCACCTCACACGCTTTTTTTGAAGGATGGTCTACGAACCGGGCTCAGGGACGGGCTCAAACATGTTACAATTCTTAAGGAGATATTCCCAGATTGAAGGAGGAACAGTAATGAATTTTTCGAATTCAGAAAAACTATATGAAGAAGCCGGGAAAGTCATTCTCGGAGGAGTTAACAGTCCTTCCCGGGCTTATAAAGGAGTTGGAGGAGGCACCCCTGTTTTTATGAAAAAGGGGGAGGGGGCTTATTTTTGGGACGTAGATGGAAACCAGTTTATTGACTACCTTGCTGCCTACGGACCAATAATTACCGGACACGCCCATCCGCATATTACAAAAGCTATTCAGGAAGCAGCCGCGGACGGTGTCCTTTACGGTACACCGACAGAGCACGAAAATATTTTTGCCGGTATGCTCACAGAAGCCATGCCCGCACTCGAACGGGTCCGATTCGTTAATTCGGGAACGGAAGCTGTTATGACAACGATACGGGTCGCACGTGCTTACACCGGTAGAAATAAAATAATTAAATTTGCCGGCTGCTATCACGGCCATTCAGATCTTGTTCTCGTAGCTGCCGGATCCGGCCCGTCGACTACAGGTAATCCTGACTCTGCCGGCGTAACAAAAAACATAGCGGAAGAGGTTATTACGGTGCCTTTTAATGATGTCGATGCTTTTAAAGAAGCACTCGACCACTTCCAGGACGAAACAGCTGCTGTTCTCGTAGAGCCGATCGTCGGAAATTTTGGTATCGTAGAGCCGGAACCTGGTTTTTTGGAATCGGTAAATGATCTTGCCCATGCAGCTGGTTCCCTTGTTATTTATGATGAAGTTATTACTGCTTTTCGCTTTATGTACGGTGGGGCACAGAACCTACTCGGAGTCGAACCGGATTTGACAGCTCTTGGTAAAATTATCGGCGGCGGTCTCCCGATTGGGGCTTACGGCGGCCGAAAGGATATAATGGAACAGGTTTCTCCACTCGGTCCTGCCTATCAGGCCGGAACGATGGCCGGAAACCCCGCTTCTATCCGGGCGGGAATTGCCTGTCTGGAAGTATTAAGAGAAGATGGTGTGTATGAGGAGATGGACCGTCTCGGCCGTATTCTGGAAGAAGGAATTGTTGAAGCAGCTGAAAAACACCGTATTCCTGCTGTTGTGAATAGACTTCATGGTGCACTTACAGTTTATTTTGACATCGAAAAGGTTACGAATTTTCAGAACGCAGAAGACAGCAGTACAGGCATGTTTGCGGTCTTTTTCAAAAAAATGCTTCAGCGCGGTATCAATCTCGCTCCTTCCAAGTTCGAAGCATGGTTTTTAACTACAGCTCATACAGAAGCAGATATTAAACAAACAATTCAAGCTGTAGAAGAAGTATTTGCAGAAGGACTGGAATAACTGCGCAGCTTACTTCGTTTTTGACCGGATACACCTGCGGATCGGATGGAAAATACTTTCAAAAAGCCTTCATGAACGTAACAGTCATGAAGGCTTTTTGATAGAGTAGAGGATGTTCTTTGCAGTACGGACCTCTGCTTTGTCAGGTGTTCAGAAAAGTATTTTCCACTAGAATTTATTTAAGAATTTAAAAATAAGCATGCAGATCATTCAGCATGAAAGCCGTTTTACAGCAGCTGAAAGCTTTCCGCTCCTTGAAATTACTTGTCCTTAGGTGTATTATACATGAAGACTAAAGGAAGCCGTGTGCTTCTAAACAACAGGCATCATTGACGACGACACTAAACACTAATAGGGATAAAATAGAAAGGAACATCAATAACCATGAGGCTAGGAGCCCGTATATTTAAAACAGGGTTAGCTGTAACGCTTGCCCTTTATGCCGCTATGTGGCTGAACTTTGAGAATCCTGCATTTGCAGGGCTTGCTGCCTTTTTTGCAGTCCAGCCTTCGATTCATAAAAGCCTGACGCTGATATGGGATCAGGTTCAGGCCAACATAATCAGTGCAGTACTTGCTATTGCATTTGTCACCGCTTTTGGAGCACAGCCTTTTGTTGTAGGAGCAGTTGTACTTCTAATCATTGCTATTCATATTAAATGGAAAAAAGAAGCCATTATACCTCTCGCTGTTGTTACCGCTATTATTATTATGGGAAGTCCAACTGATAATTTTTACAGCCTCGCGGCAGATCGATTTCTTCTCGTTATGAGCGGAGTCTTTTCTGCTTTTGCCGTCAATATGATTTTTCTTCCACCGAAGCATGAAAATCAGATGTATCACAAAATTTCAGGGATTAATGAAGAGGTTATCCAGTGGATCCGGCTGATTCTCCATCACGAGATCGATTATGCGAACCTGAAGCAGGACCAGGAGAGAATAAGAACTTCTGTAATTAAACTGGAAACAATTTTTGATCTGTATAAGGAAGAAAGAAGCCTCCTGAAGAAAGCGGAGTATTCCCGCATGAGAAAAATCGTGCTCTTCCGTCAGATGATCCGTACGACACGGAAAGCGGAAGATATTTTAAAAAGCTTAGCCAAACACGATCACGTCACTCATCAGCTGCCGGAAGAAATAGAGGAGATCGTCCGTCACCAGCTTGATGACCTGACAAATTATCACGAACGAATCATGCAGAAGTATATGGGCAAAGTTAAACCTCAGTCTACTTCCGATTATTTCGAAGAAGTTACTGAAGGTAAAAAAGAGCTTGTGGAAGTTTTCATGACATATCAGAAAGATAAAGTGTTTGAACATGATGCGTGGATACATTTTCTTCCGGTTATTGCTCTTGTTATTGAATACTCTGAAGAACTTGAGCATATGGACAGACTCGTTGATGGTTTTTTCACTTACCATACCGAACAGAATGAAGTAGAGATTACGGATAGAGAACTGTAGATAAAGCTGACCGTTAATTCCGGCTGCTCTGACATCAGGAGACGATATACGTCGTTTACTGATTTAGAGCAGCCTTTTTATATGAGCTGTTTCTGAAAGCTATATTTATTGAACTTAATAATTAGGTTTCGCTTCTGTAACCAGCCGCTTTCGTTTCCATGGGGACGCTTTCCGGGCAGTCCGGCCTCAGCTAATCCCTTCCTTCCTATGGTCGGGCGATGGATCTTCGACTCGACCTCAATTCGCCCCGGGGTCGCCCCATAGGATAGGCTCTCCAGCGGCCTGTCCTCCTTATCTGTTCTTCCGGCAGGAACTTTCTGCCCTTAAAAAGGATAACACCTTAATAGGGAAGGCCACTTTCAAGGTCAGCTATTCTGTCTATATAAATATTAAGTTCAATGTATATACCCTGAAAATAAAAGATGACGCCCGCTTTCGTTTCCATTTTTATCTCTCACTGCATCAACACCAGGCTTTAAATAACTTAATTTTAAAACAGACAAAAACCGCCCTAAAAAAAGAGCGGTTTTTGTATAATGTTAAATCAACTTTTAAACGTACTGCCGATTTACTTTATACAGGGTAAGAACAGTATGCTCTGCTTCCACATCTACTCCGAAGCCTGCGCAAAAAAATCTTCGTACGTATCCTGCCCGTGAAGACCGGAAATACGGTCAGTTTCTGTTCCATCTTCAAAGTAAATAAAGGTGGGTGTGCCTTCAATATCGTAATCTTCCCACCCTTCCGGAAATTCGAGAATATTATAAAGCTCAAGCTCCACTCCCTCTTCCTCCGCTGCCGGAACCGCCAGAGGTGTAGCCTGATTACAATATTCACACTGCCCGCTGTAGAAGTAGACTAATGCGTCTCCTCCATTGGCCAGTCTTTCATCCAGCTCTTCCGGCAGAATAATATTTTGATAAAGAGGATCATCCAGCTGATCGATTGTTTCCTGAGCCAGCGTATCCTTACCGAACGGGTTATCGGCTGCCTGCTGCTGATTCTGCTGCTGGGTAACAAAAATCAGTGCCGCAAACAGGAGGATAATAACTCCACCGAATATTATTATTTTCTTCATTATTAACTAACTCCTTTTCGCTGCCCGTGCTGTGAGCATAAGCAGTACGCTGATTAAAGTAAATGCGGTAAAAGCAAGGAAGGGAATGGTAATAAATCCTGCCCAGTTAATATACTCGGCATTGCAGGGAACGATACCACAGGCACCCCCCTGCTCCGACATTGCCGGTACTTTTTGTATTAAAAAGTGATATAAGGAGACACCCCCTCCGATAATGGACAACGGAAGCGCATATTTAACCACGCCGGCATCTTTTTTCACAAATGCTACCGCCAGGATAACTGCAAGCGGGTACATAAAAATCCTCTGCACCCAGCACAGATCGCAGGGGACATAATTCAGTATTTCTGAAAAAAACAGTGAGCCGAGGACAGCTGTAAAAGCTGCAGCCCAGGCTGATAATATGTAATTTTCCACTTTATTTTTCATTCATCTCTCCCCTGTTCTAAATAAACTATAGCGGAGCAGAATTCCCTTGTAAAGAAAGAGCCGAAATGGAAACAATAATCGGTTCACATAATGACCGATACCAAATTTCCTCCTGTTGTCGTTCTTAAAGTTTTATTTCAAAAGCTTTGTGTTGTTTTTGAAAGTAGCATGCGGCTGTTCTTTTGTCCGGGAGGATCTTCCCGCTTTCTTTTTCCGAACTCAAAAGCAATGCCGGCACTTAAAAGCTGCCGGCATTGTCTTGTAAAAGTTTATTGGATGAGGAAGGAGTCTGTGAGTATCATCCAAATTTTTGTATATTGAAAAGCTGGGCGTACTTTCCATCCTGAGCCATAAGCTCCTGGTGACTCCCCACTTCGGCTATTTTACCATTTTCCATGACAATAATTTTATCGGCATGAGTGACGGTAGCGAGACGATGGGCAACAATAAATGTTGTCCTGTCCTTTGCCAGGCGTTCGAGGGAATCCTGAATCAGTTTTTCACTTTCAAGATCCAGGGCACTGGTAGCTTCATCAAAAATAAGAATCTGCGGATTTTTAAGGAACACACGGGCGATCGCTACACGCTGCTTCTGCCCCCCGGAAAGTTTTACTCCACGTTCTCCAATTTTAGTATCATATCCTTCAGGGAGTTCTGAAATGAAATCATGTGCATTAGCTGCTCTCGCCGCCGCGAAGACCTCTTCATCACTCGCTTCCGGGTTTCCCATTTTTATATTAAACAAAATAGAATCGCTGAAAATAATATTATCCTGCAGCACCATTCCTATTTTATCGCGGAGTGTACGTACCTGGTAATCCCTTATATCCCGGCCGTCCACACGGATGCTCCCTTCTGTAACATCATAAAACCTTGGTATAAGGCTCATAATAGTACTCTTGCCGCCCCCGCTCATTCCAACAACGGCAACCGTTTCCCCGCTGTAGGCACGAAAGCTGACGTCGTGAAGAACCTCTTCATCATCATAGGAAAAAGAAACGCGGTCAAACTCCACCTCTCCACTGGCGTAAGAATAAGGTACAGCTTTATTCCGGTCAGTAATATCGTATTTCTCATCAATCAGTTCGAACATCCGGTCCATCGAAGCAATAGACTGTACGAGAGTTGTAGAAGAATTAATGAGACGGCGCAGCGGATTGTACAGCCGGTCCATATAAGTAGCAAATGCGACCATCGTTCCTACCGTGAGGTCTGCCTGAATCACCATAATAGCAGCTACAAAAATCACGATCAGCGGTGCTACATCTGTGATCGTGTTGACCACGGCAAACGTCTTAGCATTCCATTTTGTATGATCAACCGCTCTTCCCAGGAAGTTTTGATTGTGCTTCCCGAACTCTTCCTGCTCATGCGGTTCCAGGGCAAAGCTTTTTATAACACTCATTCCCTGCAGTCTCTCATGCAGATGCCCCTGCACATCTGCCAGCGCCTGGGATCTTCTTCGTGTCAGGTCGCGCAGTCTCGCATAAAAAAATTTAACAGACATCGCATATAAAGGAAGAAGGGCTACCGCTGCTATTGTAAGCCACGGATCGAGTGTCAGCATAATAACGATCGCTACGATGATCGTAAACATATCGATCCATATATTCATCATGCCAGTAATGATAAAGTTCTTCGTCTGCTCAACGTCGTTAATAACCCGTGAGATAACTTCACCGGATTTTCTGTTGGCATAAAATTTCAGACTCAGCTTCTGCAGGTGTGTAAACAGCTGATCCCTGATATCATATAGTATTTTGTTACCAGTCCACTGGGCAAAATACTGACGATAATATTCAATAGGCGGCCGGAAAAGAACAAAAAGAATAAACGCCCCTCCCATAAGCCAGTAAAGCATATTCAGCTGTTCTCCAGTCGTCAGTCCTTCCCCACCGATAATGTCATCTATAACAAACTTTAAAATAAGCGGGATGAGGAGCGGAATTCCAAACTTCAGCATTCCGATGGCGACCGTAATAAGAATCTGCTTCCAGTACGGTTTCACAAATTGCATGTATCTTCTAATGCTGTCCAACGTTCGCACTCCTTTCAGGCAAGAAAAAAGATGTCCAAAAGGCTCCTGCCTTAGAGGACATCTCCTTCGTTATCATTTCAGCGATGCTGCAAAAATCGTTCATACCAGTATTCAATAAAACCGGGCTCAAACGGCCCTTTTTGGGAACTGATCCAGGAAACGAGTTCATCGACTGCTTTACGAAGAATTATTTCCACTTCTTCCGGGTAATTCATCTGTCTTTTATGCAGGTCGAATTCATCCTCGTCCAGCAGCTTGTAGGTCATATCCGGAAATACTTTAATATCAAGATCGTAATCTATATATTTCAGCGCCTCCGTATCATACGTGAAAGGAGTTCCGAGATTGCAGTAATAATATATCCCATCATTACGAATCATCCCTATTACATTGAACCAGCTGTCGGAAGTGAAATAACAGATAGCAGGCTCTCTTGTCCTCCATTTTCTTCCGTCAGACTCCTCTACGAGAATACGGTCATTGCCGCCGATTACTTCGTGCGTCGTTCCTTTAAGCACCACTGTTTCTTCCCATACTCGGTGAAGGGTGCCGTTGTGCTTGTAGCTCTGTACTTCAATCGTACTTCCTACCGTCGGAAAATCCACATCCCTTCTCCTTTCTACTGCTTTTCCGCCGGCTTTCGGTGTGTCACCATCCTGTCTTTCGGATCAAGATATAAATCAAATGGGGGTGTCTCTCTTAAATGATGCTGTAATTTAAAATAGCTCACTTTTTCTGCGTCCTCCCCGGACATACAAGGATATTCTCCAGTTTCCATCAAATACTTATCGCAGGCGATCTGAACCCGGTCGATATGATACGGCATTTCAGGATCTTCAAATATCTCATACGTCTCCTTCGACATATAAAATGGCCGGTCCGGGACGCCTCCAAGATAGGAAATTAAAAATTCTGCATCGATTTCATTGTTTTGCTTTACAATTGTACGAAGCGATAGACGATTGTCGGATTTTTCCGCATAATAATTTACAGCTTTACGGACTTCCTCCAGTGACGCCTCGACGATTTCCGGTTCTTTTTCTATTGATTTATCCTTTTTGCGTTCTTTCCGTTTCTTGCCGAACATGAGGTGTTCCCCCTTTTGGAAAGTGACTTTTCAACACTCGGCCGACAGCAATCATTTTTTAACTGTGCTTTCTCATTTTTCATTATACTATTCTTTGCTTTCCTATGCATGATTGAGATGAAATTAAACTTTTCCTTTCCGAAAAAATCCTCTTTCCATATATAATTTCCCTAATAAATCCATTTTCTAACATTCATTTCAGCCACAAAAATTCAGGCCCTCTTCTTGAATGCAGATGTCAAAAAAACCTTCCGTGCCAACGCTCGGAAGGTTTTAAATATTCTCTTCATGTAAATATACGTTTTACATGATTAGGAAAAAACACACCACTTTCCGGTCCGGGGTCCGGCGCCCATTTTCCTCGATTTCAGCGAAGCTTTCAACAATACACAGCGGAACTTCTTCAAAGAAGCCTTTCATAATCCACGATGAACGTAAATGTAGTTTTTCAGTGCATCAGGGAGCCGCAAAATTGGATGCCGTTTGATCAGGCAAGCAGCGATATGCCTCCATCTACGATAATTGTCTGTCCCCGGATCATTTCGGAGTCATCGGAAACTAAAAACCTGACTGTTTTTGCGAGGTCCTCCGGTTCTGTAATTCTGCCGGCCGGCGTCCGCTCCGCTGCATCTCCCAGCAGTTCGTCCCTGTTAGGAAAATGCGTCAGCGCGTCAGTATCCACTGCTCCGCCTGATACGGCGTTCACCCGGATACCTGCAGGAGCCAGCTCCACGGCCATATAACGGGTAAGAGCTTCCACAGCAGCTTTGGATACACCGACTGTCGTATAATTCGGGAGATAGCGGATGGATCCGAGAGAGCTGAGACTTACGATAGCTCCCCCATTTTTCATTCTTTTTGCCGCCTGCTGGGAGCAGAAAAGCATCGCTTTGCTGTTAATGTCCATCGTCCAGTCCCAATGGCTTTCCTCCAGTTCCATCAGCGGCCGCAGCACACCTGAAGCAGCATTGTTAATGAGCACGTCCAGGCGGCCGAAATACTCATCGATCTCTTCAAACATTGCTTCCAGTTTCTCTTTTTTAGAAATATTAGCTTTAACAGCAATGGCATCCACCCCCAGAGCTTTGATTTCCTCCACCGTTTCCTGGGCTTTTGATTTACTCCGGGCATAATTCACTACAATGCTGTACCCTTCCTCTGCAAGCGTCAGAGCGATCTTTTTTCCTATTCCACGACTGCTTCCTGTAACTAATGCTACTTTATTGTTTGTCATATACAGCACTCCTTCTACTTTTAATATCTCTATAAGCTTCATACTAAAATAAAATATCTCTGGACTTACGGTCTGCCGGTAAGTTCCACTGCGGCTTGAAACTTTACCAGAAGTCAATTAAATAAAAAATTTACGAGTGAGGCCGCCTCTCCGGTTCTCAAGTAAAGAAATCCCCAGCATTGCCCTCTATAAAAATAACGCCCCGTACAAAAGTGCCCCTGCTATAACAAAGGCAGGATGTACTTTTCTGATTTCAAGAAAATAATATCCGGCTCCGAGCAAAACAATTGTTTGAATTATACCGTTGTCAACGTAGGAAGTTTCTGCAAAACGAAGTGTCATTACGCCGAGGAGTACGGCAATTGTCGGCCTTACGACAGCAGAAAGCTTTTTCACTTTAGGGGAATTCTTGAATTTCAGGAGAAGGCTCAGCAGAATAATCATTAAGATTAAAGAAGGAGCAATAGTGGCAAACAGAGCGACAAAAGCTCCAAGCATTCCTCCTTCCACAAAACCTATGTATCCTGCCATTTTTGTCGCAATAGGTCCCGGAAGGGCGTTTCCGAGAGCCAGTACCTCCCCGAATTCTCCTACCGTCATCCATTCGTACCGGTGGACCACTTCGTATTCAATCAGTGGAATAGTGGCAGGTCCGCCTCCGTAGCCCACAATTCCCGGTATAAAGAAAGCGAGGAATATCTCCCAGTATATCATGCGGACACCTCCTTCTTTTTCGAAGGTTTAACGAGCACAAAAAGAATCAGTGCCCCTATAAGGACCGCCGGATGCAGACCGAGAATCTCGATAAGCAGCACTGAAAACAGAGCGAGCAGCACAGCTGTGAGCCATCCGAGATCCTGCCCGGACTTTTTAATGAACCCCCACGTAAGCAGACCCAGCATCACAGCCACTATAGGCATAACTCCATTCGTCATCCCCTGCACCCATCCGTATTCCCGGAAAGAAGCGAGAGAAACAAGAAGCGCGATCATTAAAATAACTGTTGGTACGACAGATGCTGCAATCGCATTCATCATTCCGGTATAGCCGGAAACTCTGTAGCCTATATAACCGGCCATTTTCGTGGCTATAGGACCGGGAAGCGTATTCCCGATAGCCAGTATGTTTGAGAATTCTTCTTCATTCATCCACTTGTATGTATCGACAGCTTCTTTTTGAATGAGAGGGATGGAAGCCGGACCCCCGCCATAGCCGAGAAGACCGACACGAAGAAAAGCCATAAAAAGCTGAATTTGTTTTTCCACGGCTGAAACAGCCTCCTTTTTCATTCCTTAATTCAATTGCTGATTCACACGGAAAGAAAGGGT
>PWLM01000024.1 GCA_003560495.1 Bacillus sp. (in: firmicutes)
GGAAGAAAGGGCGGAATCAACACGTTTTGTTTAGAAGAGAAACCCTCTTTTTATTTTCCTGCTGGAGCTGCAGCCGGCCCGCCCGGAAAGCGTCCTGCGGAAGCGAAAGCAAGGAAACGTAGACGCATGTATAAAAAACACTTTATAAACAGCCTGAAAAACCTCCCACCGGCCGGCAGGAGGTTTTTTGGCGTTATAACACAGGTTTAGGAATCTCGTCCTTCAATAGCGTCTACAACTTTGTCAGCTGCACTCTGGCTGGACATCGGGTTCTGCCCGGTCACAAGACTGCCGTCCCGGACAGAAAAGTCCGTCCAGTTGTCGCCGCCGGCAAAGACGGCTCCTTTTTCGCGCAGTGCCGTTTCAAGAAGAAACGGTACAGCGTCCTGAAGCCCCATGTCGCGTTCTTCTGCGTCTGTAAAGGCACTTACTTTCTTGCCTTTTACGAGAGGGGTTCCGTCTTCATACGTCGCGTGCACGAGTGCGGAAGGGCCGTGGCACACGGAACCGATGACTTTATCACTGGAGGCGTGGGCACGGAGCACCTGCTGCAGCAGGCTGTTTTCCGGAAAGTCAAAAACAGTGCCGTGTCCTCCTGGAAGGAATACAGCATCGTAGCCGGCAGAAACGTCTTCTTCCGACAGTTTGTCCGTATTCGTCAGTTTGGACTGGGCCTCCTGCCATTCCAGTTTTTCTTCTTCCGGCAGGCTGTTTGGATCAAGCGGAACCTGGCCGCCTTCGATACTTTTTACAACGACGTCGTATCCGGCCTGTACGAAAGTAACGTACGGTGCGGCATACTCCTCAAGCCATAGTCCGGTATCATTTCCGGCAATTTTATCTGCACTTGTCACAACCATTAATACTTTTTTACTCATAGGAAAATACCTCCTTGAAAAGTTCGTACGATCATTACAAAGGTGGAAATTCCCCTTTATTGGAGGCATTAAACCTATTGGTGCTGACGTACCGGGTGAATGCGCTGGTCAAACTCTCTTCTGATTCTCTCCCGGACAGCGTCGTTGGCGGCAACTTCCCACGCTGTCAGTGCCAGTGCGCCGGCCCCTGTCATCATTCCATCAAAGCCTTCCCCGCTGAGCGCTGCCTCCCGGAAAGCATCCGTATGAGCAGAAACCGGACGGCGCGTAATCTGTACGTACGGATGTATCGATGGGCAGCGCTGGCTGACATTTCCCATATCGAGCGATCCGCTGCCTTTTTCTTCTTCGTGAATAGCCTCCGGCTGCACACCGAGTGTGTGCAGCTGCGCAGTGAACACACTCGACAGCGCTTCGTTTGTATTCATGTCGTCATAGGAGTATTCATAATTGTTGATTTCAAGCCGGGCACCGGTGGCAAGCGCAGCGGCACGGGCACAGTTTTTAACTTTTTCAGACACCGGATCGACTGTCTTTCGGGTTTCGGCCCGGACGTAAAACCGTGCGGAAGCAAATTCCGGAACGATGTTTGCAGCGCTTCCTCCTTCCGGTATCACACCGTGAATACGTATATCCGAAGTCACATGCTGCCGGAGCGCGTTAATGCCGTTGAACGTCTGAATAACTGCATCCAGGGCGTTAATGCCTTCCTCCGGTGCAGCAGCGGCATGGGCGGGTTTTCCGTAAAAAGAAAATTCCAGCGCGTCCATCGCAAGTGATGATCCGCTTTTGACGTAGTCGGAAGACGGGTGGGCCATTAAAGCAGCATCAAGGTGGTCGAACATCCCGGCATCCGCCATCGTTACCTTCGCACCATTCGTTTCTTCCGCCGGGGTCCCATAGACGTATACGGCTCCACCGCATTCTTCGAGTGCTGCAGCAAAGGCGATCGCAGCTGCAGCTCCCTGTGTTCCGATAAGATTATGTCCGCAGGCATGACCGAGCCCGGGGAGTGCATCATACTCACACATAAATCCTATATGAGCGCCCGGTCGTCCGGAATCTTTTTTTGCAGCAAAAGCAGTAGCAGGCTGTCCTTCGAGGTTCTGTTCAATTTCGAAACCGTTGTCCCTGAGAAGAGAGACGAGCTTGTCCGCTGCCTTAAACTCTTCATTGCCGAGCTCGGGGTTATGCCCAATGTACTGGCTTACTTCGTAAAATGCAGGCCGATTTTCCTCCAGCTTTTTTCGTATCGCTTCTCTCACACGGCAACGCTTCCTTTCTCTAAATAAAATCGTATAGTCCTACTTTAACGCAGCGGGGGAGAGGAAACAACTTGAAGCGCGGTTATATCCATATAAAGGTATTTTCAATTTCTGCAGAAAAAATTGGTAGGATTCTTTAAAAAACAGGGTATAATAGAAATTATTAAGAAAAATCCGAAAATTCACCCAGAAATGAGGCGGAGTTTATGCTCAAGAACTATCCTTCTTCTTCTTTTTACGATGAAATGGTGGCGGAGAGCAGTAAAGTCCGCCCCCATTACGAAAAATTTTACCGCATCCTGCAGAAACTGGCGGATGACGAGCTGCTCGAAAAGCACGAAACAGCCCAGCTGAGTTTTCTGCGTCAGGGGATTACCTTTACGGTCTACCATGAAGACGGGGGAACGGAACGTACGATGCCGTTTGATTTTATTCCGATTATCATACCGGCGGAGGACTGGGAAAAGATCGAAGCAGGAATAAAGCAGCGCGTCAAAGCGCTCAATTATTTTCTGGAAGATATTTATAACGAAAAAAAGATATTGAAAGATGGCGTTGTGCCGCGCGATCTGATAGAAAATAACCAGTATTATTACGAACAGCAGGCAGGCGGTTTGAACCTTCCCCACCGGAATCATATTTATCTCGCCGGCATCGACCTGATCCGGGACGGAAACGGCGTCTACCGCGTGCTGGAAGATAACCTGCGTAACCCTTCCGGCCTCTCCTATGTATTTCAGAACCGCTTTGTCATGCGGAAAGTATTTCCGGAATTTTTCCTGGAACATGATATCCGGACGCTGGAACATCAGTTTTCCCACCTGTACCAGGCGCTGTTGAACCACGTTCCGGCCAATTCTCTTTCCCCGGACAACCCGACGGCAGTGCTGCTGACGCCGGGAATGTACAACTCTGCCTATTATGATCACGTCTTTCTCGCCCAGCAGATGGGAATAGAAATGGTGGAAGGTCAGGACCTGCTTGTCAAAAATGACATCGTCTATATGAAAACGATGCGGGGTCTGCAGCGGGTGGATATTATTTACCGGCGCATAGACGATGACTTTCTCGATCCGGAAGAGTTCCGGGATGATTCGGCTCTTGGTGTGCCCGGACTGATGGAAGCCTGCCGTAAGGATAATGCCGTTGTCGTAAACGGTGTAGGGAACGGCGTGGCAGACGATAAAGCCGTCTACGCCTACGTTCCGGAAATGATTCGTTATTATCTCGGGGAGGACCCCCTGATTCCCAACGTGGATACGTATTTTCTGAGTGATAAAGCTTCCAGGGAGGACGTGCTGTCCCGGCTGGAGGAGCTCGTCGTCAAAAATGTCGGTGCCTCCGGAGGGTACGACATGCTTATCGGCCCGCAGTCCACTTCGGAACAAATTGAAATATTTAAAGAAAAAATACTGGAAAACCCGGCGCAGTATATTGCCCAGCCGACAATTCAGCTTTCACGGGCCCCGGCGTTTCAACAGGAGCGTTTTTATCCATGCCACGTCGATCTCCGTGTATTCGCGGTGGGCTGTGATCATATCCACGTCCTGCCGGGCGGACTCTCACGGGTAGCGCTTAAAGAAGGGTCACTCGTCGTTAACTCCTCCCAGGGCGGCGGGGGAAAAGACACGTGGGTATTAAGGGAAGGGGCTGAAAATAATGCTTAGCAGAGTTGCTTCCAACCTTTTCTGGATCGCGAGAAACGTCGAGAGGGCAGAGAGCAGTGCCAGAGTACTCAAAACCAGGCTTATTAATGCGCTGGAAACATCGGAAGCGGGGCCGCTTGCCGAGGGTGACTGGGAGATGATTCTTGATATATGTGCTGTTTCCAGCGAATACTACGATATCCATCCGGTCTGTGAAGCCGAAAAAATAGCCCGGTACATCTGTTTTGACCGGACCAATATCAACTCGATCATTAATTGTATGGAGAACGCCCGGAACAATGCCCGGTCGGTCCGGGAAGTCATCCCGGAGGACCTCTGGGAAATCCTGAACGAGCATCATTTAAGCATGCAGAATGAAAATGTCGATACGTGGTCCATGCAGAGGATCCACGAGTATCTTCGCGATATACAGAAACTGTCCTTCTCTCTTCAGGGTGTGATTGAGGCTTCCATGCTCCGGGAGGAGGCCTACAACTTTATTAAAGTCGGCAAATGGATGGAAAGAGGCGAGAAAACAGCCCGGGTCCTGAACGTTGTAAGTGAAAAAACGAAGGAACTTAAGCTGCAGACCGAGACAGACCACTACTACTACTGGCTTAGTGCGCTGCAGTTTTTAAACGGATATGACGCCTATCTGAAACGGTTTCCTCCAAAAATGGAGCCGGCACAGGTAATCTCCTTCCTCATTTCCTATGAGCAGTTTCCGCGCTCCATCGAATACTGCATGGAACACGTCCGGGAAACGGTGATGAAACTGGAATCCGGCCAGGTTTCCCACTATTCGGAAGAGCTGTTTGACGCGATGGATCAGGTGACCCAGGAATTTATGAAAATTAAATTCCGGAAGCTGGGGATGGACGAAATCGGGCCTTTCCTGGATAAATTCCAGAATGACTGCAACCGGATCAGCAGTATTTTTGCAAGAACATACTATTTTGTTTGAGTAAAACATATCATCAGTATATTCCAACCTATTCAACAATAAATGGAGGCACCTATGAAATATCAAATTGAGCATATCAACCATTTTAAATACGAAACGCTTGTAGACCAGAGCCTCAACAGAATCCGTCTGAAACCAAGAACCGATGAATGTCAGCGGCTTCTTTCCTATAAACCGGAAATTCATCCTGTTTCCCTGACGAAAGAGCATGTCGATATCTGGGGAAACAATGTGGAAACTTTCTTTATTGCCGAACCGCATAAGGAACTGAAAATCACAACGACTTCCGTTGTGAGCATTCAAAAAAGTCCGTTTATCCGCATGGTGGAATATTCCGATGAAATGAAAACCATTTTCAGCTCTGAGCTTTTCCGAAAGCATTACCTTGCCTACCTTGCAGACACTGACTATACGTTTCTCCGTGCGGAGCAGCACGAAGATATAAAAAAAGCGGCGGACAATCCCGAGAATCCGATAAAATACGCCCTGTCCGTCATGGATTACGTATACAGCAGATTTTCCTACGATACAGAAGCGACCGGAGTACAGACAAAAGCTCAGGAGTCTTTCGATCTGAAAGGCGGTGTCTGCCAGGATCTGACGAATGTGATGATCGGGGCGCTCCGGGCCAGCGGGATCCCGACGCGTTACGTCAGCGGATACTTATATGTCGGGGAAGATTCCGCCCTGGTGGGTGACTCCGCCACCCATGCCTGGGTTGAAGTAATGATCCCGGGTATAGGCTGGGCCGGTCTTGATCCGACGAATAATGTAGAGGCAATGGAGCAGCATATCCGCGTTGGAACAGGCCGGGACTATTTGGATACGAGCCCGGTGGAAGGTGTGTACCGAGGGGGGCAGCATACCCTTGATGTCAGTGTCAGCGTCCAGCTGCTTGAACAGCATTAAGCTGTTTTTTCAGTGGGGGACTGGATATTTTCGCCAGAGGCAGATATAATCGGGAAAACGGTTACAGTATTTTCTGACCGTAATGACTGGTCAGCTGCCGTCTGTTTGTGAGAAAATACCGGCATAGACCATGGGATACGAGGGATGCACTATGAGTATGGGAGTTATGGACAACGTGACGCCGTTCACTACATTCACACGTCATGAATGGGCGGCACTCCGGGAGTCCTACCCAATGGAAATTACAGCAGATGAAATAGAAAAACTGAAAGGTTTCAATGATGTACTGAACATGGACGAGGTTGCAGATATTTATCTACCATTGACGCGCCTGATCCATCTTCATACGATAGCTTCCCAGGAGCTGTATAGAAGCCGTTCCATATTTCTGCAGAAGCAGGAAAAAAAGGTGCCTTACATTATTGGTATCGCAGGAAGTGTAGCCGTAGGGAAAAGCACGATTGCCCGGGTTCTCCACACCCTTCTTTCCCGATGGGACCGCCACCCGAGAGTTGATCTCGTAACTACGGACGGCTTCCTGTACTCCAACGATGAACTGGAGAGACGAAGCATTATGAACAAAAAAGGCTTTCCGGAAAGCTACAATGTTCATGAGCTGCTGCAGTTTCTTTCAGCCTTAAAGTCAGGGAAGGCCCGGGTGGAGGCACCGGTTTATTCCCATATTACGTACGACGTGATGCCGGATGAAAAACAGATTGTGGAGCAGCCCGATATCGTCATTATCGAGGGAATCAACGTGCTGCAGCCGCCGCGCCGGCGCACAATTCACGAAGAAGACGAAGTATACGTTTCCGACTACTTTGATTTTTCCATCTATGTGGATGCAGCGGAGGAAGATGTGTTTAAATGGTACGTGGAACGCTTTAAAAAGCTGCGGGAAACAGCTTTCCGCAACCCGGCTTCCTATTTCCGCCGGTACGCCGACCTTACGGATGAGGAAGCGTATCATTTTGCCAAAGATATATGGGACAGAATCAATCACCGCAACCTGAAGGAAAATATCCAGCCGACAAGACACCGGGCTGACTTAATTTTAAGAAAAGGCCCGCATCACCTCGTCAATCAAATTAAGATGAGAAAAATTTAACCTGTTGTTTGGAGGAATTGTTTATGAAAAAAATTATTCACACGAACCAGGCTCCGGAAGCCATTGGTCCGTATGCTCAGGCTGTTGAAATTGACGGCTTTATTTACACGTCCGGTCAAATCGGTCTGAATCCGGCCACAGGTGAAATGGTGGAAGGGCTCGAAAATCAGGCACACCAGGTCATGCGGAATGTGACGGCTATTCTTGAGGCAGCGGAAGTGGATGCAGGAAATATTATTAAGGCGATGATTTTCATGCAGAACATGGACGACTTTACTGTCGTAAACGAAATTTACGCCTCCTACCTCGAAAGTCCATATCCTGCACGCAGTGCGGTCGAAGTTGCACGGATGCCGAAAGGTGCCCTCGTGGAAGTAGAAGTAATAGCAAAAAAATAGCCTCCTGAAAAGGACAGTAAAGAGCAGGAATCCCTTATCGAGGGGTTCCTGCTTTCAAGCTTTTACAATGGGTTAGTCAGAAGGTTCCCTGTCTTCGCCTCCACAGGACGCTTTCCGGGCGGGCCGGGCTCAGCTAATTTCTTCCGCCCACAGGTTGGAAGAAATGGATCTTCGCCTCGTCCTGGATCGCCCAGGAGTCGCCCCTGCGGCTGCCGCAGGGAAATGGAAAAAAGGTTTTTACCATGCCCCCCCTTTATTGAAGCCGTTTTCTTCGATAAGGAGAGGCTTTTCCCTCCGTAACGGCGGAGACGCCGATGGGATTTCAGCGCAGTCTGAAGATCCTTATTCATGGCGTAGGCCAAACAGCTGAAGACCAGCCCCACGGCAGGCTCGGTAAGAGAAGGAGTCTATACTCGGACTGGAATAAATATTCTAAAACGATCATTTAATCAACAAGCTGGAGCAGGAATCCCTTATCGAGGGGTTCCTGCTCTTTACATCTTTAACGAGCAGGTTATTCAGCCGGTGACTCCTCGTAGACGGTTTCGTACCCGGGGCGTTCTTTGTAAAACTTATAAATCGTTTCCGCAATGTTCTCCGGGGAGAAAAAAGTTCCTTCTTTTACCATGCCGGCGATAGTTACTGTGCCGACAAAAATACCTTTTTCTTTCATTTCCTTATGAAGAGAGCGTGTGAGATTCCGCTGGGCGGCTTTGTTAAGGGAAAGGGAAGCGAACGGGGCATACGGTTCCAGGGCGAAGGCACCCCCGGTAACGATAAAAGCTGCCTTTTCGGTGAAGAGGGGGCGGAGATGCTGGAAAACATGGAGCATGCCGCCGATGCTCACCTGAAGATCCTGCATTACAACAGCAGTGGAAAGTTCGGACGGTACATCCGGTGTTCCCCCGACCGCGTTGAACAGAACAGCTTCGAC
>PWLM01000188.1 GCA_003560495.1 Bacillus sp. (in: firmicutes)
ATCAGGCTGAACAGATGCCGCTGAAAGCGCGAAAGTGCTTTCAGCGGTTTTTTTGGTTCTGCGCCGGCTTCAGGGGCTGTCCGTTTTAAAGATCAGGCAAAAAGAAACTTCCTGAAGATTAATCGAGGATTTATAATGATTAATTCGTCGTTGTACAGGCCTTATAAAGATTAATAGCTGCCTGTAATGATTAATAACCTTCTTAATGACAAAACGTCCAGTTATAATGATTAAACCGATCTCACTAATGACAAAAAATCACTCGATAAAGATTAAACAACCAGCTCCGCAGCCGGTAAAAAAAGGCTCCCCCGCCTGATTTAAACGGAAGAGCCCCTTTCGGGTTGGCGGGTAAGTTTCTCCTGTACCCAATTTTCAAAACTGAAAAATTACATTTTTACGTACATCGGCAGCTGATTATATCCGAGCTCTCTCACATACACGAACAGATTTCCTTTATGGTTAATTTCGTGATCGATTGCTATTTCCAGCAGCCGCCAAGCCGGCAGCTTAGTACCCATCATTTCGGTCAGGTCAACCGTCTGTTCCAGTGTTTCCTCGTCCATCGATTCAATTACTTTGACTGAAGCTTCCGTATAGCGGTCTGCCAGTTCATTTAATGAAACGTCTTCCGTCCCTTCATGCAGTTTTTCCGGTTCCTTTCCGGCTGCCATGCAGGCAAACTGGTGAAAGGAGCTGAGCATATGCGTAACGAGTTCTTCCGCAGTCATAGACGTATCCGTCGGACGATAACCGTAATTTTTTTTATCGATTTTTTCGGTAAGCTCTTTTGTCACTTTTCGGTGGGAAAGAAAATCCTCTTTATAGTACACGTTATCTCTATGCATTCTATCTCTCCTTTTTCGAAAGTATAAATAAACTATTCCCGTCCCCGCTCCTGAACTAACGTAAAAGAAAAAACCGCAGGCAGTATAAGTCATTATGAGACGTTGAGACTACGGTTCATGAAGTGCTCATAAGCAGAAAAGAACCTCCACAACTATACTGTTATGGAGGTTCCCAGAGTGTTGATTAAGTCTTGATTGCAGAATCATTCTTCTTCTGAACGTATAGCTTTCTCCCACCGGCGTCCCCGCCGGACGTTCCGGAGGAAAAAGCCTCTCCTGAATGGAAGAAAGGGCGGAATCAACACGTATTTTAGAAGAAGAAACTTCTTTTTATTTTCCTGCTGGAGCTGCAGCAGGCGACTCCGAGGCGAGATAGGACGAGCGGAAGATCCATTTCTTCCGAGCATGGAGAGGAAGAAATTAGCTGAAGCCGGCCCGCCCGGAAAGCGTCCTGTGGAGGCGAAAGCAGAGAAATGTCTACGCCTGTATAAAAAATACTTTATAAACAGCCTGAGAACCTCCATAACTAAACTGTTATGGAGGTTCCAGACTGTTCACTTCAGATTATTATTTATCATGCTTGGAATCCCAGCTGTCGATGTTCTTCAGGCCTTTAATACTGTCGCGGTGGAATGTTGGATCCAGTCCGCGGCGGCTCTGATTCTGGAAGTGCCGCAGAGCTTTTATCGCTACATGACCGAGCAGCAGTACAGCTACGAGGTTTACGAGGGCCATCGAGCCCATAAACAGATCGGCCATTGCCCAGATGATTTCGAGGTCGGCTGTTGCTCCAACAAGGATCATCATAAGAAAAGCAATCCGGAACATGAGAAGATAAATCGGCTTTTCCGAAATGAATTCTACATTTACTTCCCCATAGTAATAGTTACCGAGCAGGGAACTGAAGGCAAAGAAGAAAATCGCGATTGTCACATAGATAGCGGCCCCTTCCCCGACGTGTTCGGCCAGGGCTGCCTGTGTCAGCTGTATTCCTTCCATGTCCCCAATCGTGTAAACATCTGTCAGAAGAATAATGAATGCTGTCGCACTGCATATAATGATCGTATCGACAAGCACCCCGAGAGACTGCACGAGTCCCTGCTTTACCGGGTGGCTGACATATACTGTCGCAGCCGCGTTCGGTGCACTACCCATACCGGCTTCATTGGAGAAGAGCCCTCTCTGGACACCGTTCATAATTGCTGCGCCGATACCGCCCCCGACCATTTCTTCGATACCGAATGCGTTGGCAAAGATCATCGAAAAGATGGCAGGAACCTGCTCGTAGTTCATAGCCGTAATAATAATCGCCCCGATCACATATGTAACTGCAAAGATCGGTACGATGACTTCGGCTACAACAGCAATACGGCGCACCCCGCCGAAAATGATTACAGCCATAATTCCGGCAATGACCAGACCGATAGCAATCGCAGGAATTTCGAAAGCCCCGACAAAAGCATCGGAAATCGTATGGGTCTGAACGCCGTTAAAAATCAGTCCAAAACAAAGGATGATCAGCACGGCAAAGATTAATCCCATTACCCGGGAATTAAGGCCTTTCTGCATATAGTAGGCCGGGCCGCCCCGGAAGCCGTCCTTGTCCTTAACTTTATAAATCTGTGCGAGGGTACTTTCAATAAACCCTGTCGCTGCACCGATCAGTGCAACAATCCACATCCAGAAGATAGCCCCCGGCCCACCAACCGAAATGGCGATTGCTACACCGGCAAGGTTTCCTGTTCCGACACGTGCCGCAGTACTGATAGCAAATGCCTGAAACGGCGTCGTCCCTTTCTTTTCTCTGAAGGCAGTTCTGTCTGTCCCTTTAAAAAGCTCCCGGACCATGGTCGGAAACAGTCTGAACTGGACGAAATTCGTACGGACAGTAAGGTAGAGACCCAGCCCGAGCAGGAAAATAATTAGTATGTAGGTCCAGAGCAGGTCGTTTCCGATATCGATAAGGTTCCCAAACCACGTATCCGCTGCAAACCAATCTGCCATGATGTTACCTCCTTTTTTTGTAAATTTATCATTTATTACCCTGAAAAATTATACCATAAACGCTCCATCTGTGTTTTTTCTACTGAAAATAGTCTTCTAAGCCCCCCTCGTTCCTTTCCTTTTAGACGTTTTACTATTTTAAAAAAATATTTCCTGAACCAATATTTTTACAGCTGCTGCGAGAAAGACCGCTGCTGCGTCTGACTTTCCATATCGGCAAAATTCCGTAAAGAAAAAACCTGCCGGAGAGGCAGGTTTTACAGGCTGTTGATAAAGTATTTTTGTTTTTATTCCACTGCTTCTTTTACTTCTTTAATCATTTCTTGAACGGACGTAATTCCTCCAGCGGACAGATACCAGTATTCCGGATTAAGGTACGTAATATTATCATTTTCTGCCGCGTTTGTCCGGTTGACGAGGTCGTTGTCCAGTGTGGAGGCCGCGTCTTCTTCTTCCCCACTGTCGCTGACTACCGCCCCGCGGTCAAGAACGAAAAGCATGTCCGGGTTGGTTTCCAGAATGTACTCAAAAGAAACGTTCTGTCCGTGATTGGCGTCCTCGATGTTTTCATCTGCAGGTGTTACACCAAATTCGTTGTGAAGGATTCCAAACCGCGAATCCGCTCCGTAGGCACTGACCTGCCCTTCATTTGTCATTACCATGAGACCGTTTTTATCCTTATCTGATGCAGCCTTCAGAGCGTCCAATTCTTCTTTTACTTCCTCCAGCGAAGCTTCTGCTTCATCCGGACGGTCGAAGATTTCCCCAAGCTGGGTCACCTGTTCTTCAAACGAAGCCATATAATCTGTTTGATCCACAGACATCATCACTGTCGGAGCGATATCATTGAGTTCATCATAGGCTTCCGCCGTTCTGCCTCCGATCAGAATTAAATCCGGCTCCATTCCGTAAATTGTTTCAAAGTCCGGTTCAAATAAAGTTCCTGCGTTCTCATATTCTTCTCCTTCAAATTCATTTAAATAGGAGGGAATGTTTCCCTGCGGTACAGCTGCAGGCTCTACGCCGAAGTTTTCCATCACGTCAAGCACTCCGTAGTCAAACACGACTACTTTTTCAGGGTTCACAGGCACTTCCGTATCGCCAAGTTCGTGGGAGATAGTAATCGTTCCGTCGTCTTCATTTGCAGCTTCGTCACTTCCGGTATCTTCGCTGTTTTCTTCGGCGGTGTCGTTCACTTCGTCGGAACTGTTTTCTCCGCCGCTGGCACTTCCTTCACTTTCCCCACAGGCTGCAAGCAGCGCAGCTGTTCCGGCCAGCATAATAAATGACATCTTTTTCATAAGTATTTCTCTCCTTTATTTTTGCTCCACCGGCAGCGGAGCTTTTTATATAATTATCTTTTATTAACCCCCGGGATATACAGCTGCTCCGGCTTCTGAAGCGGGAGGTATATCTATTATTTTTTGCTGATTTTATTAAGTATAATAACTGCTGCCCCTGTACGGACACTTTTCAGGAGGGGGGGAACTGAAGCGCCTTTTTCTCCGGGGCAGCCTTCAGGAAAAGTAGACGCAGATCTTCTGGTTGTTCACTTCCTGAACCTGAAAATCCATGTCGTAAATTTTCTTTAAATGCTTCGGATGAATAACATCCCATGTTCTGCCTTCCATCTCTACTTTTCCGTACTTCATCGCTACGATGTAGTCGGAATAACAGGAGGCAAAGTTTATATCATGAATGACGAGCACGACGGTTTTCCCAAGATCGTCCACGAGGGAACGCAGAACCTTCATTATCTGCACGGAATGTCTCATATCGAGATTGTTCAAGGGCTCATCGAGCAGAATATAATCTGTATCCTGGGCAAGAATCATGGCAATAAATGCCCGCTGGCGCTGTCCTCCGCTCAATTCATCCAAAAACTTATTTTCGATCTCCTGCAGTTCGACATAGGCCACCGCATCGTCAATAATCTGTTCATCTTCCTGCGTCAGACGGCCGCGTGTATAAGGGAAACGGCCGAAAGAAACGAGATCTCTTACGCTGAGCCTGACACTCATCTCATTGGACTGCTTTAGAATCGACAGCCTTTTAGCAAGCTCTTTATCCTGTACATGTTCCATCGGCGTGCCGTCAATCGACACAGACCCTCCGTCCCGGGAAAGCAGCCGGCTGACCATGGAAAGAAGCGTACTCTTCCCCGCCCCGTTTGGACCGATAAATGTCGTCATTTTCCCCTGTTCGATAGACGCTGTTACGTTATCCACCACGGCTGTTTTTCCGTATTTTTTCACGAGCGTTTCTGCAAAGATCATCTATGTTTCTCCTTTCGCAGCAGCAGCCATAAAAAGTAGACGCCGCCGAGGAAATTAATAATGACACTGAGGGTCGTTTCAAACGTAAAGACATGCTCGACAATGATCTGACCTATGAGCAGCGTGTTCACGCCGACGAGCATTCCTGCCGGCAGCAGCCATTTGTGCTCATGTGTACGCATAAATTCATACGTGACGTTCGCTGTCAAAAGGCCTAAAAACATAATTGGACCAACCAGTGCTGTAGCAAGGGAAATGAGAATAGTAACAAGGATGAGCAGGTGACGGACGAGACGCTGGTAGTCCAGTCCAAGATTGACGGCGTGGCTTCTTCCTAGCGCCAGCACGTCGAGCATCCTCCGGCTTCTCATGCCTATTGCGGTCAGCAGAATAAATCCCGCTCCGGCTGCGTAAAGCAGGTCTGTCTGCACGCGCTGAAAACTGGCAAACATCCGGTTCTGTACAGTCTGAAATTCGTTCGGGTCTATCAGAACCTGCATAAAGGTTGTCAGACTCGAGAAAAATGTACCGAAAACGAACCCGATAAGAAGCAGCAGATACAGATGATAGCTTTCTCCTTTAAACAGAAGCCGGTAAAACAAAAAGGAAAAGCCGACCATTAGAAGCGTGGAAAGCAGAAAATTCAGTTCTGCACGGACCATTACTACGCTCAGCGAACCAAACGTAAATACAAGAAACGTCTGCAGCAGCATATACAGGGAATCAAGCCCGATAATGTTCGGTGTAAGAATCCGGTTGCCGGTAATCGTCTGAAACACGATGGTCGCGTACGTGATGGCTGCTCCTGTCAGAATAAAAGCTGCCACCATCCGTCCCCGGCGCGGAAGCACATACTCCCAGTTGCCGTCAGCCCCAATAGTTAAAAATGCTGCCGTAAGAAGAAGCATTATGATAAATAAAATGATTATCTTTTGTTTAACTCCCATGGCGGCCCCTCCTTAACAGAAGATAAAGGAAGATCCCGCTTCCGATAACCCCGACCGTCAATCCGATCGGAATTTCGTACGGATAAATAATCGTTCTTCCGAAAATGTCGCAGATAAGTACAAACGCAGCTCCTGCAACCGCCGTATACGGAAGGTTTTTCCTCATATGCCCCCCGCGGAAGATCGTAACGAGGTTCGGTACGATCAGACCGAGAAACGGTATCATTCCGATTGAGAGGACGACGAGCGACGTAATCAGCGCCACGGAAACGAGGCCTGTATTAATTACCGTCCGGTAGGAAACACCGAGGTTTCTTGCAAAAGATTCTCCCATTCCCGCCGCGGTCATCCGGTCCGCATACCAGTATGTAAACAGAAGAACTGGAACCGTCAGCCAGAGAAGCTCGTATTCTCCGGAAATGACGGATGCAAAGTTTCCCTGCAGCCAGGCGGTCATGTTCTGGATCAAATCGTAGCGGTAGGCAAAAAATGTCGTGATCGAGCCGAGAATGTTACCAAACATCAGTCCGACAAGCGGAATGAAGATCGGATCCTTCCCCCGGACCCTCTCCAGAATAAACATAAATATAAACGTGCCGGCTACAGCGAACGCAACCGCCGTGCCAATACGAACGAGCGCCGGGGCACCGGCAAGAAACAGGATGGAAACGAGCATGCCGAGCCGCGCAGCATCCATCGTTCCCGCTGTCGTAGGCGAGACAAACCTGTTCTGGGTAAGCTGCTGCATCACAAGCCCGGCAACAGCCATTCCTGCTCCGGCGATCAGAATACTCAGCATTCTAGGTATACGGCTGGACCAGAAGATCTCCCGCTGCTCTTCGGTCATGTTGAAAAGATCAGTAATGGATAACGAGCTGACGCCGATAAACAAACTGACAAATGCGAGGACGCCGAGAAGCAGGAGTACGTAGCGTAATTTCATAGCGTTCCTCCACTTGAAAACCACAAGTACCTGTGTAATATTTTGTTGATAATGAGATTCATTATCAATTAGTCGACAATTCTTATCATAGCACTTCTAAATATAAATGCAAACAAAAATTAGTATATCCCTTTAATTATCCATCAAAACTGCCCCCGAGAACTGAAAAAGCGTTTCTTATGTATAGCTATACGGTTGCCTGCTTTCGCTTTCCGGATGGGCCGGCTTCAGCTGACTTCTTTTGCCTAAACGGATCTGCAGCTCGTCCTCTCTCTCCCCGGGAGTCACCCGCGGCAGGGCGGAGCGCAGGAGAAAGCTATATGCCGGAGTAAGTATTCTGAAATCAAGACTTAATCAACACGATGAAAAGTGCAGGACGAATCTCCGTCCTGCACTTTTTCTGTTCTATATCCGTTATGCTCTCCTCTGAGTGTCCGGTCAGCCCGATCCATGCATTTTAATAAATCTGTTGAGAACAACGCACCGGCTTATAATACGGAAGCAGACGTCCTCTGCATAGGAAGGAGACGGGACCCCAGGCATTTCTTCAACGATTTCGGCAATGTATGTCATATCCACCCACTCTGCAAGCCTGCCTTCCCTTACCATCTCTTCCGCTTCAAGACGAAAATCACCCCATGCTTCCTTCATCCGGTAGACAACGTCTGCTGCGGGAAAATTTTCCCGATGCGGCAGGAAGCGTACACTTTCAGGAAGGATGTTCCTGGAGGCCCGCCTTGCAAGCGAACGCTCCAGTCCATGCTTTATAAACTGTTCTTCCGGAATTGCAAGGCAGAATTGAATGATCCGGTAATCATTTGTTGGATCTCTTTCCCAGACGCCGGTATGCAGCGACAGTTTTGCTGAGGCGTTTCCTTCGTTATTCCAATGAAAATTCTGTATTAAAGACCGTTTCCGGAAGTCACTCAGCTCATGTTCTTCCAGATCGTTCAGCGGATAGCTGTATTTTCTGCACAGTTCAAACACGCCGGTTTTTTTCGCCAGATCCGGGTTGATCCAGTTCGGCATACTGCCGGAGTCCCG
>PWLM01000165.1 GCA_003560495.1 Bacillus sp. (in: firmicutes)
ATTTTCTGAAAGTTGAAGCTTCGAGTGGAGCGGCACTCTACCCGGATCACGGGGTGAATATAGAAACGCTGCTGAAAAATGCAGATAAAGCCATGTACTTGAAAAAAAAGAAAAACAAAAACGGTTTTGCTTTATACGGTGAGAGCACCGGGAATCGTCATTCGATATAAGAAAAAAACCGAAAGGGATTCCCTTTCGGTTTTTTTCTTCCGTTTAAGATGAAGTTAAAGCAACAGATTTTATTTTTATAAGAAAAGCTGCGCCCGCTGTAAAGAAGATTTTCGGGCTGACTGCGCCCTGTACTCCCATCTCCATCTTTCACGGGCAGGTTTCCGCTTCGTTTTGTTCACAGAAAAAGATACATCTTTTACTTTTCGATAATATAAACCCGGGTTTCATATGGTCGCAGCGGAAGACGGGTTGTCCGGCTGTGGTCGGGAATATCCTCATAGTTATGAAGAACGAGCTCCTGTGCGGATACTTCCAGTCCCTGAACTACGACGTGCCAGTCTGCAGCTTCTTCTGTCAAGTTTGACATGATTATGGCTTTACGTCCGTCCATCTCACGGACGTAGGAATAAATTTGATCATCCTCTGCCATAAGAAGATCGTAGGAGCCGTACACAAACAGTTCATTGTCCCGTCGGAGACGGATCATGTTCCGGTAAAAGGACAGAATCGAATGAGGATCATTCAGTTGTTTTTCAACGTTAATTTCTTTGTAGTTTTCGTTTACTTTGAGCCACGGAGTACCTTCAGAAAATCCGGCGTTTTCAGACTCTGACCACTGCATCGGCGTGCGGCTGTTGTCCCTGGACGTAAGAGCCAGAGCAGAAATCGCTTCTTCGGCCTGGTCGTCCGCTGCTTTTTCTTCGTAGAGGTTAAGTGCTGCCACGTCATCGTAATGCTCGATAGAATCAAAGTAAATATTGGTCATACCGATTTCCTGGCCCTGGTAGATAAAAGGAGTGCCTTTCATTAAAAAGTACATGGCCCCGAGGGAGGTGGCACTTTCATACCAGTAATCTTTGTCGTCCCCCCACGTGGAAACAACACGAGCTTTATCGTGATTTTCGATAAACAGTGCGTTCCAGCCATCCTTATCCATCGCTTGCTGCCAGCGGCTCAATACTTTTTTCAAATTATAAATATCCAGGCCTTCGTCAGAGTCATGCTCCCACAAATCCAGGTGTTCAAACTGGAAAACCATATCCATTTTACCTTCGTCACCAACCCAGAGGTGAGCTTCCTCCACGCTTACTCCGTTTGCTTCACCGACAGTCATCGCGTTCGGGTAATTTTCATACGTCCGGTTTTTGAATTCTTCAAGAAAAGTATGAATACCTTCCTGGTTCATGTGCATATCGAAGGAGGAAACGTATTTCTGCTCTTTCGGGTTGGGCATATCCGGGAATTCCGGACGTTTTTTAATATGGCTGATAGCATCGATGCGGAATCCGTCCACGCCCTTATCAAGCCACCAGTTTACCATTTCATAAAGTGCTTCACGGACCTCCGGATTCTCCCAGTTTAAATCCGGCTGCCGGCGGCTGAATACGTGCAGGTAATACTGCCCGGTCTGCTCATCGTATTCCCATGCAGATCCTCCAAAAATGCTTTCCCAGTTGTTTGGTTCCCTGCCTTCCACGGGATCACGCCATATATACCAGTCTCTTTTTGGATTATCTTTGTCCTCCCGGGACTCAATAAACCATGCATGTTCATCACTCGTATGGTTAAGTACGAGGTCAATGATCAGCCGCATGCCTCGTTCGTGGCAAGCTTTAAGCAGTGCATCAAAGTCATCCATCGTACCAAAATCCTCGAGAATATCCTGATAGTCGGAAATATCGTAGCCATTGTCATCCAGAGGGGACTTATACATCGGACAGATCCAGATAAAATCAATTCCGAGATCTTTTAAATAGTCGAGACGCTGAATCATCCCTTGCAGATCACCAAAACCGTCGCCGTTACTGTCCTGAAAGCTGCGGGGATATACTTGATAACCGACAGCTTCTTTCCACCAAACTTTTTTCATATCTTTCACCCCATTGATTTTTAAACAGTTTCGTTAAAGTTCCATAAAATGAAATCTGCCCGAATACGGGCAGGAATCGGTAACGAAACTGGAAATTTATTATTGTACAGTCGATTGAATGAGTACATAAAATAAAGAAAAGAGCTGAAAGCTCCTTTTACGTCCATTTCATATGATAAAGGATTCACAAAGGAAACACAATGGACCGCCGGCAGGATCACAGTCAGCTTATCTGACAGTACAAACGTTTCGATTCAGGAAATAGTTATGGTAAAGTGATAAAATGACAGAAAAGCGAGAAAGGCAGCGAAAATTATGCGGTTAATATGGAAGTACCTGAAAAAATATAAATTAGCAGTGGCGGCTGCACTTTTTCTTACGCTGCTGGAGCTTGGTGTAGAGCTTGTCCAGCCGCTTTTAATAGCAAGAATTATCGATGAAGGTATTATGATGGAGGATATGAGTGTTGTCCTCACGTGGGGAGGGGTTATGCTTCTTCTTTCTCTGGTCGCATTTGCAGCGGGGATTATAAACTCGTTTTATGCCGCCTATGCGAGTCAGAATACGGGATATGACCTTCGTGGGGATCTGTACCGCCGTATTCAGACGTTCTCCTTCAAAAACTTTCAGCAGTTTCCTACTTCTTCTCTTCTTACACGGATTACCAATGATATTCAGCAGCTTCAGAATACTATTTTTATGACGCTCCGGATTATGCTCCGGGCCCCGCTTTTAGTGGCAGGATCGGTTATTATGGCTCTTATCGTCAACTGGCAGCTGGCGCTTGTTTTGGTCGCTGCGGTTCCGCTCCTTCTTATTATCCTTCTAATGATTATGAGGACGGCCGGACGTCTGTTTAAAGAAGTCCAGGCGAGAGTCGATCGTGTGAACAATGTCGTTCAGGAAAATTTGAAAGCTGTCCGTCTGATTAAATCTTTTTCCCGAAGGCCGTACGAATCAGAGCGTTTCCACGGGGCCTCTGAAGATCTTCAGCATAAAACAGTCCGCACCCTTCGCATTGTCGAAGCGACCATGCCATTAATCCTTCTTATAATGAACGTATGCATTATGGTTGTTCTCTGGTTCGGGACAACTGGAGTGAATGCCGGGAACGTTTCTGTCGGGGAAGTAGTAGCAATCATTAACTATATCACCCGGATGACAGGGGCATTGTCTATTTTTTCCATGATCATTATTATTTTTTCCCGTGCCAAAGCTTCTGCAGAAAGGGTCGGAGAAGTACTGGAAACGGAAGAAGATATGCAGGAAAATACGGCGGAAGCGCCTTCCTTCCGGGGAGATATTACGTATGACAATGTTTACTTCCGTTATCCGGGGAAAGAAACGCCGGTGCTGGAAGGCATTGATTTTCACGTAAAGGCAGGAGAAAGAGTGGCGATACTGGGAGCTACCGGTTCAGGAAAGACCTCTCTGTTTCAGCTGCTTCCGAGACTTTACGACGTGGATAGGGGGTCAGTCAGGATTGACGGCCATCTGGTGGACCAGTTTACGTGGAAAAGTCTGCGTTCCCAGATCGGATACGTGCCGCAGGAAGCGATGCTTTTTACCGGATCAATCGCTGATAACCTCCGCTGGGGGAAAGAAAAAGCAAAAGAAGCAGAAATGGTGGATGTGCTCCGGGATGCCCAGATTTATGAGACGATTGCTGAACTTCCGGAAGGGCTTAACACCCGTATCGGTCAGCGGGGGGTCAATTTGTCGGGCGGCCAGAAACAGCGTATATCCATTGCGAGAGCGCTTATCCGGAAGCCCCGTATCCTGCTGCTGGATGACAGTACGAGCGCTCTGGATGTAAAGACGGAAAAGCGTCTGCTCGAATCGTTAAAAAAGTACCGCTGTACGACACTGATGATCACTCAAAAAATGAGCACCACAATGGAAGCTGACCGGGTACTTCTTCTGGAAGATGGAAAAATCAGAGCGGAAGGGACGCATGAAGAACTGCTCGCCTCCTCACCGCTGTATCAGGCCATTTACGTGTCGCAGTTCGGGGAGGAGGGAGATCATGCATAAAGACTGGATTGAACCGTTCAAACAGCCGAAGCTCGATACAGACTCTGCTCGCACTGAAGATGATAAAAAGCGGGCGGAAGACTGGAAAGGTACCTTGAAGCGGCTGTGGAACTATTTAATGGCTCACAGGGCCAGACTTTATCTTGTTATTTTCATGATTGCTTTGAGTTCTCTTTTTGCCCTGGCAGGGCCGCTTATTGTCGGATTGTCCATCGACACGTTTCTTGTGGAAGGAAATGCAGAAATTATTTTTTACGTTCTGATCCTTCTCGGTGCGGTCTACCTAATGCATTCTTTGACCGTATTTCTGCAGCACTTTTTTATGGTCAGTATATCCCAGCAGACAGTTTACACGATCCGCACCGGGTTATTTGACCATCTGCAGAAACTCCCCATTCCATTCTTTGACCGGAGACAGCACGGAGAATTAATGAGCCGGCTGACAAATGATATAGAAAATATCAGTAACACCTTAAACAGCTCCATTATACAAATTTTTCAAAGTGTACTGACACTCACCGGGATTCTCATTGTTATGCTCTATCTCAGCCCGCTGCTTACAGTAATTACACTGCTGATCGTACCCGGTATGTATTTCGGTATGAAGTGGATTACGAAACGCACCGGGCCGCTGTTTAAAGCCCAGCAGAAAAATCTCGGTACACTCAACGGGTATGTCCAGGAAACGATGAGCGGACAGCCGATTATCAAATCTTTCTCCCAGGAAGAGCGGGTGATGAAAGATTTTGAGGAAAGAAATTCCCGTCTGCGCCTCTCCGGGTTCTGGGCGCAGACGATATCAGGATTTATTCCCAAGCTGATGAACATGCTCAACAATGTCAGTTTTGCCGTCATTGCCGGTGTTGGGGGGCTTCTGGCACTGAACGGAATGGTGACGATCGGGGTTATTGTTATATTTGCTGAGTACGCGCGCCAGTTCACCCGGCCGCTGAACGATCTGGCCAACCAGTTTAACGTGCTGCTCTCTGCGATTGCCGGTGCTGAACGGGTATTCCAGATTATGGACGAAAAGGATGAACTGGAAGAGGAAGGAGACGCTGAAGAGCTGGAATATTCGGAGGGAAGAATTGCGTTTGAAAATATCCGCTTCGGCTACGAAAATGAAATTACAATCGACGACGTGTCCTTTTCAGCTGAAAAAGGAGAAACGGTCGCATTCGTTGGGCCGACGGGTGCAGGGAAAACAACGATTATCAGTCTGCTTTCGAGGTTTTATGATCCGGATAAAGGAACGATCCGCATGGACGGAAAAGATATCCGGAATATAAAAAAAGAGTCGCTGCGCCGCCATATGGCGTTTGTGCTGCAGGACTCGTTTTTGTTTGAAGGAAGTATCAGGGAAAATATACGTTACGGAAAACTTCATGCTTCCGACAGGGAAGTGGAGGAAGCAGCGCAGCTTGCGAACGCCCACTCCTTCATAACGAAAATGCCGGAAGGATACGATACGAAAATCGATGCAGAGGGCGGAGGCATCAGCCAGGGCCAGAAGCAGCTGCTCTCTATTGCACGGGCGCTCCTGGCCGACCCGGCGGTGCTCGTACTGGATGAAGCAACGAGCAGCATCGACACGATCACCGAACTGAAGATTCAGGAGGCGCTCCGTCGACTGATGCACGGAAGAACAAGCATCGTTATTGCCCATCGTCTCAATACAATCCGTGAAGCAGATCATATTATCGTGCTGAACGAAGGTAATGTGATGGAAGCCGGAAGCCACGAAGAACTTCTTCGTACAAATGGATTTTATGCTGACCTTTTCTACAGCCAGAAGCTGTCCTGAAAAGGTCAGTTTTTTCGTTCGGCAGCTTTTCTTTCGCGTTCGTCCCATTCTTCATCGGTCATCGGTGAAGTGTTTTTCAGGAAAAAGGTAAGGATAAACCCAATAAACGTGAGAACTGTTATGGCTCCCATGGCTGTATTCAGACCGATAATATCCGGTGTCGTATGGGCTGCATCCGTCTCCACTGTCTGGGCTGTTGTTGTCATAATCGTAACGATCAGAGCGGTTCCGACAGAGGCTGCGATCTGACGCATCGTATTGTTCATTGCGGCTCCGTGCGGAATCAGCTTGCGTGGAAGTTCGTTCAGGCCGGAGGTAGTAACCGGCATCATGACCATTGAAAAACCAAACATCCGAAGAGCGAATAAAAAAGCGAGCAGAGCCATTGTGGCGTAAATGTCAACAAACACGAAGCCGAGCGTCGCGATCGTCATGATGGTAAAACCGGTGAAAGCGAGCGCCCGTGCTCCGATCCGGTCAAAGATATAGCCGGTAAGAGGAGACATCAAACCGGATATTAGGGCTCCCGGTAGAAGGACGAGCCCGGAATCAAGTGCGGTAAATTCCCTCATTTCCTGCATATACAGTGGAATAAGTGTTTCGAGTCCAATAAGTCCGAGAAATCCGATCATCCCAATAATCGTCGCGATTGTGAATGTCCGCAGTTTAAATACCCGGAACTCAAGCATTGGATGATGCATCTTCAGCTGGCGGGTAATGAACAGGAAAAGGGCGGCGGCACTTACGGCCAGAGTAATGAGTGTAATAGGAGACGCCCATCCCTGATTTCCTGCACTCGTAAATCCGTAAAGCAGACCCCCGAATCCGACGGAAGAAAGAATAATGGATAAAGGATCCACTTTCGGATCTTTAAGTTCTGTTACATTTTCGAGAATTTTATGAGCGACTACCATGATAAGCAGAATAAGCGGAAGAACAAACCAGAAAAGATAGCGCCAGGCAAACGTTTCTGTAATCCATCCGGAAAGGGCAGGGCCGAGTGCCGGTGCAAACGAGATCGTAAGTCCGACAAAACCCATCATCGTACCTCTTTTTTCCACAGGGAAAATGAGCAGGAACACTGTCTGCATGAGCGGCAGCATAATCCCGGCGCCGGCCGACTGAATCACTCGGCCGGCGATGAGTACTTCAAAATTCTGGGCGAGGCCTCCTACGATGGTTCCGGCTGTGAATGTCAGCATCGCTGTCATGAACAGCTGGCGGGTGGTGAATTTTTCAATTAGAAAAGCAGTAATAGGGATCATGATTCCGTTCACGAGCATAAAGACAGTGGTGAGCCACTGGGCGGTGTTGGCCGTAATATTCATTTCCTGCATAATAGGGGGGATTGCAGTGATCATCAATGTCTGATTAAGTACAGTAATAAACGATCCGGTAAGAAGTACGGCAGCAATGAGTTTTTTATTGGGATGTTTAGGCATAGGACGTATTCCTTTCGGGTTTCTATGTACAATTTGCTTAGTTTATCATTCCCTCTCCGGGGTAACAACTTATAAGCACAGAAATCTGCTATTTCTGTTAGCTGTATAGACGTCAGACTTCCGGTTCAGTTATAATAAAATGACTAATATGAACGTTTTTTCAAAAGGAGTGGAATATATGTCCAGAATATCTGACCCGAATTTAATTTATACAGCCGGTCATCAGCAGAAAGCCGACCTCGTCTTTAAACAGGCGAACATCGTCAATGTCTTTACAAAAGAAATAGAAACAGCTGATGTCGCCGTAAAAAATGGAAAGATTGCCGGCATCGGAACCTACGAAGGGGCAAAAGAGATACAAATGGAAGGGAGATATCTTACTCCCGGCTTTATCGATGGTCACGTCCACATTGAATCATCCATGGTATCACCGAGCCGGTTTGCAGACGTTGTCGTCCCCCGTGGAGTTACGACTATTATTACCGACCCCCATGAAATTGCCAATGTGGCAGGCAAAGAGGGGATTCAGTATATGCTCGATGATTCCGAAGAATCTCCGTTGAATGCGTTTTTTATGCTTCCTTCCTGTGTACCGGCTACTCCGTTTGAGAATTCCGGTGCTGTTCTGAAGGCTGAAGACTTGAAACCTTTCTACAACCACCCGAGAGTCATTGGTCTTGCTGAAGTCATGGATTATCCTTCAGTGGCTTCTGCTTCC
>PWLM01000037.1 GCA_003560495.1 Bacillus sp. (in: firmicutes)
AAAATTCATTATATAGAACAAAAAGTGTGGAACCGGCATTTCTTTATAGAGCTGTGTAAATTCATTCATCTCTCGCCATGTTTTGAAGGTCTGTGCAGCCGTCCTTCTGAATGGAAATGGAGCAGCTACGATTCCTATCTCCATTTCAAACCTGCCTCCCTCACGGACAGGACACTTTTATATTCTTTTTTTCCTGCAGAAACCCAGGGTGCTCTCCGCACGTTTCACGAAAGAGAACTTGACAGCGGCACGACTGCCAGAGACTTATTTGAAATCTATACGTCCTATCTTGCTTCGATGCACACAATTAATCGTAAAACGTCACTCTCTTTCTTCGATCAGCAGCAGGCTGACGCATCTTTTTTTCTTTCTGAAAACGTTTGCTGTACAATAGAGTAAATTAAAGATGGCTTCACGTATAACCGGCAGAATGTTTTGGAGTTTACAGAACTGCTTCTAAATTCGCTCGGGTTGTAAAAAATATAAACAATTAATTACCTGTACGCTTTTTCCCGCTTTGACAGTAAAGGATGAGAGGCAGCACTGCAGAAAAAAATGTTATCCGCGGCTTTCTATCCGTATAAAGCAGAATTTCCTGAATACATCTTGAATATAACTACATCTCCGCTTAGAAAGGATTTTTCTTTATGCACTCATGGAAAGCTTCATTAATGCCTTTTCTGCTGATGCTGTTTGTTCTGCCTTTTTCGGCAGAAGCCAAAACAAACGAGTATTACACTCTGAGCAGCCTTTCCGAAAAAAGCGCCTATGGGGAGGAAGCTTTATACGATCTCCCGGTTAATCCAAAATCAGCCGGCGTTCTGATAGCAGAAAATGAACCGGATAATATTCTTTATCATCAAAACGGCCAGTCTTTGTTTTACCCTTCGAGTACAACCAAAGTCATGACGTTATATCTTGCCCTTAAGTACGGGGATCTGGAGGACGAAGTTGTCGTACCGGAAGAGATACAAGAAGTTCCTTACGACAGTTCTCTCGCACACCTTAAACCCGGGGAAAAAATGACGCTTGAAACGCTGCTTCACGGGCTGATGCTTCCTTCCGGCAACGATGCGGCTGTCGCAGCCGCCCACCACATCAGTGGTTCAGTTCCTGATTTTGTAGAGCTTATGAATGAGGAAGCACAGAATCTCGGGGCAGAAAATACTCATTTCACAAATCCACACGGCTATCACGAAAGCAGCCATTATTCGACTGCTTATGATTTAAGCTTGTTTATGTTCGCTGCCCTGGAATATGAAGAAGGAGAGGAGATTATGCGGAGGCATACTTATTCCGCCTCATACGTAAATCCCGACGGGACAGAACGTAAAAGAACATGGCGGACGACGAACGACCAGCTGCTGCCTGACTCCCCTCATGCTTCCCGGTATGTGTCCGGGGGGAAAACAGGATATACGAGCCAGTCACTTTACAACCTTCTAAGTTTCTCCAGAGTAAATGGGGATTTATATGTTACAGCGGCTTTGAGAAGCGGACGCCAGAACCGCTATCAGGATACTTCCCGGATGGTGCTTCAAGTACTCTCAAAAAAACAGGAACAAAACTATTCCCACCGTCCAGCTGCCTTTTAGCCCGGCAGCTTCTCCGTACTTTTTGAGTATGACTAGCAGAACCGTCTCCTGCCAATCGGCCAAGTGTGCACCTTATGCACAAATAAAAATGATGTACGCAGACAAATAAAGAAGAGCAGGACAGAATCTGCCCTGCTCTTGTTTAATTCGGTGCTGTCATTGCTGCAGTTAGTAGAGCTTCGGCTCGCTTTTCTGTAAAATTTCATTGCAGCATGCACTCTTTCTTTGTTGCAGCTTTACTACCAGCCTCTTCTTTCTTTTCTTCGTTTTCTTTTTAAAGGAATGACGACGTTGTAATTAATAAGTGCCATAATAATTGCCGCAAGAATAAGACTGCTAATTAAAATAACCGCGCTCGGAGCAATTCCAAGAACCTCTCCGACATATCCAAGTCCGCCGAGCAGAGTGATGTAGCCAATCAGGCTGACGGCATTTAAAGCGTCCCCTGCGAAGTTAAGCAGTCCTTCCATCCATTCTCCCATTACAATGTACAAAAATGCCAGACTTACTCCGGTAAAGAGGAGTACGAGATAAACAACTGACATAGGAAGACCGAATAATTCCATTATAATGCCTCCTTATCTGTGGTCGATGGCTCTCCTCTGCTTTTCTCTTCAATAAAAAAGAGAAAGCTCCGGTTCTTTTTTAAAACCGCAGGATAAAACCAGATTTTATTTAGTAGTGCTTTAGTATTTATTTACCCTGTGAGCTTCTCTGTTAATCCAGTTCATTTTCACCTTCCGGCAGATAGAGAGAGACTTTATCCCCAGACGTGCCTTTATACTCCAGGCTTATATCGTTCTATGGAAAATCGTAGTTTGTTCATGCCGATTTCTGAAGCTATGAGAAAGAAAAAGAAGCTCATCTGAAGTATATTTTAAGTTCAAGCAGTCTGCCGGCAGAACGCTGCTTTTCACTATCTCACTTTGCCATCGAGTTTTTCTTCAATAAAATTCCCCATATGTGCAAGAATAATGGTAGCAATAACCGCTGTAAGCGCCAGGCCGTAAAATCCTGCAGCAATGCCTATTCCCACGCCACCGACAAAGAAAATCATTGCAGCTGACGTCAGTCCGGTTACGTTAAACCCGTCCTTCAGAATAACCCCGGCTCCAAGGAAGCCAAGTCCAGAGACAATCTGGGCAGCGAGACGCATTGGATCCATCATAATATTATCGGAGCTTTCGGCAAAATGAGTAACACTGTGAATTGAAATCAGCGTAATAAGACATGTCGAGGCACACACATACATATATGTTTTAATCCCTGCTGGTTTACTTTTCGAATAACGGTCCAAGCCAATAATAAAACCAATCACGGCACTCGCTATAATCTGCAGAAGCATTTCCAGATAAGGAGTCACATACTCCCCTAAATGATGCCATTCAAGCATTTTTACATCCCCCCTTATACGTTGAGTAACGATCTGCCTACAGTTTACTGTATCCAGGCAATTCAATGTTAAACTATATTTCCCTTTTTCTCATTATTTCATTCAGTTCTTTTTTAAATTACTCAAGCTTCTTTTCTATACATAATTGAGCGCTCCTCTTTTCATTCCCTTCCTATTTTTAGTATGATAGAAGGAAAGGAGGTGGCGAGCATGAGTGATGAAAAACAGGAATTAAAAGACCGGGTGATGGCGGAACTGGAAAATGTAACCGACCCGGAACTTGGGGTCGATATCGTAAACCTGGGTCTCATATATGAAATTCAGCTGGATGAAAAAGATAATGTAACTGTCATTATGACGTTGACATCAATGGGCTGTCCACTTGCCGGCACCATTGTTAGTGACATTAAGAAAGCGCTCAGTGAACTTCAGGAAATTCAGGAAATCGGAGAAGTGGAAGTCGAAATCGTCTTCACCCCTCCGTGGGATAAGTCTATGATGTCCCGTTATGCCAAGCTTGCTCTCGGAGTAGCTGACAACTAAAAAAGCAGCAGCTTCTTCCGCATGACTCAAAACCGGCAGCGCCATGAAGGCGCTGCCGGTTTTGAGTGGGATGAGTAAGTTATCATACCGGAATAGTTATTCCAGTCATTCTCGAATCTCCGTAACTTACCGGCGGAAGTGAAGTTTCTTCTAACATGATGCATGACAAACACCGCTTTTATTTGTCACCAAGAAACGGCCGGTTGATGTAATGGTAAATGACTGCCATAAAAATAACTCCTCCGACGATGTTTCCGAGAGTAACGGGAATCAGGTTCCGTACCATTCCCTGAATGGACACAGCATCCGGGTTGTCCAGCACGAGTGCGATCGCAAAGGTACACATATTGGCGATACTGTGTTCATAGCCGGAAATAAAAAAGCAGAACACAAAGAAAATCATAGCTGCCATCTTGGCAATGTCTTCCTTCATCGATAAAGGCACAAAAAAAGCAAGACAGATCAGCCAGTTACAGAGAATAGCCCGAAAAAACAGCTCCATTACCGGATCCGTCATTTTCTGTTCGGAAACCGTCAGAAGAAAGGCGTTCACTTCCGGATCGTTAAAGAGACCCGTCGTGTATATTAAAAAGGCGAACGTCACCGCACCAAGAATGTTACCGATATACGTATAAATCCACAGCTTTCCTACTACGAGCCATTTCATTTTCTTCCGGATGGCAGCATAGGTATGGTAAAACGTATCTCCGGTAAACAAATCCGCTCCGCCGTAAGCAATTAAAATGATAGCCACGCTGAACGTAATGCCTGCCATCGGGTACGTCCAGGGAGACTGTTCCAAATAAAAAAAGCTTCCTGTCCGGAAAGCTACGATCACACCGAATCCAATAAACATACTGGCCATCATCGCCCGGATGATATAGCGTATTTTCCCTGTATTAAATATTTTTTCTTTTTTAAGAGCCAGCTTTTCAACCTGCTCCAGTGAATTTGTTTCCATTCGTTTTTCTCCTTTTCGTATAGCTGCTTTTTCACTATACGCCTCTGTTTCAGAAAAGAAAACAACGTATTTTGATGTAAACGGAACCAATTTTTAATTCTAATAATGCATGCGTTTGCATCTGTATTCTTTTCTCCTGATAAGGAAACTCCTCCTTTTTTCAGCAGACAAATTTCATAACTGCCTTTTCCGGTAAACGAACGATCTGCATTTTTTAATGGCGGTCTCTTTCAAAAGTGGTCGTCCGTAATAGACAGCTAATTCATTTTTAGTATTTCCCAATTTCGTTTTGCATTATAAATACATCCGCTTGAATCGATTAACACTATCCTTTTCAAATTCTTTTAAAGATTATTTTCTTTATGGCTGCCTTTAAAAACAGCTCGTTTAAGGAATGGACACAACGGCGCTGATCCTCTGGGTCTCCCCGCCTTCGTTGCACAGCGTAAAATAATTTCGTTTTTCATGGTGCCGTTTTTAACTGCATCCATGACTGTGTTAACTACGGGTTATTTTTGAAAGTCTCCTGCCGCTGTTTTACGGAATAAAGAACAGCGTTCATGAAAAGAAGAGCTTTTCTCCAGCCGTCAGTGAACTTTGACATACCCTTTTTATTAATAACCTATGAAAGTCGTTCATTTATATGAAAATCTTTTCATTATTGTGTTACAACCGTATTGTGTAAGGGAAACAGGTTTTTATGAGGAGGGATGAAAGTGAACGTTATTCTTACAGGGGCAGCTATTATTTTTATTCTGCTGAACCTTATTTACTTTTTCCGTAAAAAACGTTTCCGTGAAAGCAGCATACATACAGGCCTTCTGCTGCAGATGTTTTTTACACTTACCGGATTGACGCTCGGCTTTGCCCTGCTGTATTACTTTCTTTCCATGCAGGAGACGATCCTCCGCGTAAACGACCCGACGGACGCTGCGGTGGATCCGACATTTCTTGAAGCATTATATTTCAGTGGCGTCACTATATTATCCGTCGGTTACGGTGACCTTGTTCCTGTCGGATCTGCCCGCTTTTTTTCACTAATACAAGCTGCTCTCGGCCTGCTTATTCCAAGCGCATTTTTTCTCACAGCTATTGGACAAAAAATGCAGGAAAAAGAAGAATAAACAAAAAGCACCGGTATTCTCTTTTACTAGAATACCGGTGTCAGTTTGTTGATTAAGTCTTGATTTCAGAATAATTATTCTTCTGAGCTTATAGATTTCTCCTGGACTCCCCGAGCCCGGGGCTGGTCGTCAGCTGTTCGGCCTGCGCCGCGCCTCCGCCGTTTCGGAGGGAAAAGCCTCTATTTATTGAAGCAAATGGCTTTATAAAGAGAGATTCTTCATAGCAGAAAACTTTTTTCATTTCCCTGCAGCAGCCGCAGGGACGACTCCTGGGCGATTAAGGACGAGGCGAAGATCCATTCCTTCCAGCCTATGGATGGAAGGAATTAGCTGAGCCCGGCCCGCCCGGAAAGCGTCCTGGAAGGCGAATGCAGGGAAGTGTATATCCATACAAATAAAACCACTTTATAAACAACCTGGCACCGGTATTCTCTTTTACTAGAATACCGGTGTTTTTTTACGAGCTGCTTCTCACAGAGCGGCTGTAAATTTCGCGCCGTTCCTGCGTGGCCGCCTCCAGCGAAACGATCGGGTAAGGGTAGTCATGTCCCAGATCGAGCGCCGCTTCTTTCCGGTCTTTTTCATTCATTAAATAAGGAGAAAAAAGATGTTCCAGCGGGACAAATTCAAGTTCCGGCACCCACTTTTTCACAAAAGTTCCATCCGGATCATACGTATACCCTTCATCCACTGCCCCGACTTCCTGAAACCCCCGGTCCCCTGTGCCGATCCCGGCAAGCTCCATCCAGCTTCCATAGTTAACCGAAACATCGTGATCAATCAAGTGAGATTCAAACCAGGCGGCTCCCCAGCGCCAGTCTACTCCAAGAACGTTTGTCAGAAAAGCGGCAGCAATCCTCCGGGCACAGTCCGCTGTGTGTCCACATGCTTTCAGCTGCCTCATTCCTGCATCAACGAGCGGGTATCCGGTATTGCCGCTGCACCAGGCTTCAAACAGCTCCCTGTCTTTATTCCATTCGATAGGTATCTTCCGTAGCCCGCCTTCTGCAAAACACTTTTCTTTTTCTTTATAAAGAAGAAAGTGGAAATAGTCCCGTTTCAGAAGAGAAGTATAAAGTCGCTGCACACTGCTTTCTGCATCTTCCTCTTTTCTCACTTCTTCCAGCCTGACAGCAACATATCTTGGAGAAAGAGCTCCCCCTGCTATCCACGGAGACAGCTTGGAAGCCGCATCAAACTCAAGCATTTCGTTCCGGCGCTGACGATAGTGCAGCACATGTCTGCTTTTGAAAAAATAGTCGTCCAGACGGCGAAGCGCCTCTTTTTCCCCGCCATTCACAAGCGTTTCAGCCCGGATGTCCCGAAAAAGGCGCATCAGTTCCTCACCGGTCGCCGCATGTTCTTCTAAGTATAGAGGAGTCTGCTCTCTCGGCATTTCCACTTCATGGCGGGGTTCGACCTTTTCCTCCCGCAGTTTTTCTTCAAATTCGTGAAAGCTCCCGGGAAGCTCTTCCAGTGAAAAAGGCAGGTCTTCCAGGTGAATCAGCGTATCTCCATAATACCATGATATACCGGCTTCTGCTGTGCGGACTGCCTCTTCAAGTCCGGCTTCGTCTTCTGCTTCTTCGATTCCAGGCAGCCGGTAGGCGCGGATATTCGTTACCGGATATTCTTTCATCCACTGCCGCAGCTCCTGGACCGGATCTCCGCTGCTTACGACGAGCGGCACGCCGAGCAGTCCAAGCTGCTGATGAAGCTCCAGCAGATTTTCAATTAAAAAGCGGAGTCTTTTTTCGTCCATCCGTTGAAAACCAGCCTCCGTCTTCTCTTCATTTCTGCGATCAAAAACGAAGCCTGCCATTACCGGCTGTTCAGAAGCCAGCGCTTCAACGAGAGGCAGATGATCATGCACTCTCGCATCGTTCCGTATCCACACAAACTCCATAGCTCTCCCCCCTTGGCAGTATTTATGATAATTGTCCTATTCCCTTGTTATACCGTTAAGAAACACACTGTTCTTCATCCCGCTCTTTCCTGTATACTGGATAAAAAAGGAGGAGTCGTTCATGCGTTTAAAAACAGCAGTCGTTCAGATGGACGTAGCCTTTGGGCATCCGTAAACGAATTACAAAAAAGTCGAACAAAATATAACCGACGCCGTCGAAGCAAAAGCAGACGTCGTAGTACTTCCGGAGCTGTGGCCAACCGGTTACGATTTTGAATATATGAAAGAACATCCCGATACAGAAGCGGATCAGGCTGTAAAGTTTCTGTCGGAGCTCGCACGCAGACACCGGATCAACCTGATAGCAGGATCTGTTCCAAAACAGACAGAGAATGGTTTATTCAACACAATGCTCGTTTTCAACCGTCACGGTGCTTTTGTTAAAGAGTACAGCAAAGCCCACCTTTTCCGGCT
>PWLM01000153.1 GCA_003560495.1 Bacillus sp. (in: firmicutes)
ATTTCTTCCGAGCATTGGGAGGAAGAAATTAGCTGAAGCCGGCCCGCCCGGAAAGCGTCCTGCGGAGGTGAAAGCAGGGAAATGCATAGGCATGTATAAAAAACACTTTATAAACAGCCTGAAAAGTGTCAGGAGCATTCCGGTCCTGACACTTTCCTGTTCAGTATTTCTAATATGTCAGTTTTTTCATTCTGAAATCGCTTTGTGGAAAAATTCTCAGATTTCTGTGGAAACTATGCTTTTTCCGTTTTAATACGCGGCTCCCGTTTTGCTGCAAAATGCAGGAGCAGCAAAATAGCGGCAAGAACAACGGCCCCGGCTGCGAGTCCGAGAATGGTACTTCCGGTGAAGCCGAGTACAAGGAACGAAGCAGTAGCCGTGAGACCTACGAGCAATGCATATGGGAGCTGCGTCAGTACGTGGTCAATATGATGGCTTCCTGCCCCGGCCGAAGAAAGAATAGTCGTGTCTGAAATTGGAGAGCAGTGATCTCCGAAAATGGCTCCCGCAAGAACAGCTGCGAGTACTGGAAGCATCATCGTAATATCTGTTGCCGCAGCAATATCCCCGGCAATTGGAAGCATGATCGCGAACGTTCCCCACGATGTTCCGGTACTGAACGCCATAAATCCTGCCACAAGGAACAGCAGTGCCGGAAGCAGAGCAACCGGGATGAACGTATCCACCTGTGCTGCCAGATATTCTCCCGTTCCAAGCGCATCGATAATTTCGATAATTGTCCAGGCAAAAATAAGAATGTAAATCGCCGGAAGCATCGATTTGATTCCCGACCATAAGCCGAGGCTGATATGCTTGACGCTTACTTTTCTCATAAAAGCAAGGAAAAGAGCTGAAGCAAAACTTACGAGCCCGCCGTAAAGCAGGGCTGCAGCGACATCTGTATTTTCAAATGTGGCAAGAACAGACAGCTCGCCTTCCGTCGCCTGAATCCCTGTAACGACCATAAAAAAGACGGTTCCGATGATCAATATAAGAATAGGTACAACCAGATCGGAGACCTTCCCCTGTGCCTGTGGCACAGCGTCTTCGTTTTCTCCCGGTATCGGTCCTTTCGAGCGGTCTACAAGCTCATTCCACTCCACGGCCCGGAATTCGTGCGCCTTCATCGGACCGACATCAAGCTTCCAGTAGGCCACTGCAAACACCGCGATGATCGCAAATACCGCGTAAAAATTCATCGGAGCAATAAGCAGGAAGGCATGGAGCGCTTCGTACTGCATTACTCCGTGTGTTGCAAGGATGCCTCCGATAATCGTAATAATGTATGCTCCCCAGCTGGATACAGGAGAAATAACACACATTGGGGCTGCCGTAGAGTCCACCACATAGGCAAGTTTCGCCCGGGAAATCCGGTGACGGTCCGTCAGCGGCCGGCTGACATTTCCGACTGTGAGGCTGTTAAAGTAGTCATCGATGAAGATGATGACCCCGAGAAATGCTGCCGTAAACTGAGCCCCCACCCGGGTTTTTACACGGGCCATCGCCCATTCACCGAAAGCCCGGCCGCCTCCGGTAATCGTAATCAAAGCGGCAATCATTCCCAGCAGGAAGAGGAAAAGAATAATATAAAATTCCCAGGTGTTGATTCCGTCTTCTGTTACGAAAATATTCGTTACAATTGTCAAAATGTCCATGATCGCTGCATTGACGAACATTTCTTCCGTCTGGTGCACCATCAGTGCCCCAGTAATAATGCCGACCCCGAGCGACAGCAGTACGCGCTTCGTAATAAGAACGAGCACAAGTGCCAGAACGGGCGGCAGTAAGGATAAAATACCGTGTTCCATTATTCTTCCCCTTTCTATTTTTACACACAAAAAGGGCAGGGGAATTCCCCTGCCCTTTCTAAAAGCAGTTTCCCTCTATGCTGTAAAGCAGCTCTCCGCAGTTATGCGACAGTTCTTTACCTGTTCGGTAAAGACCCAGCCTCTGAAAGCGGCATCGGCTTTCAGGACTTCGGCGGAAGCACCTTTTATATACTTTCCCAGCCGGTGCCCGGCTCCAGTACATGACTTATTGCTTCCGCTCCTCCACCTCATTGTGCATGAGGTTTCCTTGCTTAATATTCAATTCAGCCTGAAAATCATATCACACCTTTTTTGAAGAATCAACCTTCCGTTCCAGCGTTTGAAACACGTGGGGGATTTGATTTTTTTCGTTTATTTCTCCGCGGCTTTCTTCAACGGTTTCCCATTCATTTTCATTAAATTCAGGGAAAAATGTATCCCCTGAAAAATCCTCTTCGATCCGGGTCAGGTAAAGCCTGTCAGCTTCGGGCAGAAAAGCCTCGTAAAGTGTCGCTCCTCCCATAATGACAAGCTCCTGTCCTTCTTTTTCCAGCTGCAGTATTTCTTCTTTTGTATGAACAACAGTTACTCCTTCCGGCTGGAAGTTTGCCCGTGAAGTCATTACTACATTTTTTCTTCCAGGAAGCGGCTTTCCGATCGACTCATACGTTTTTCTTCCCATTACGACGGTTTTCCCGTATGTTGTTTCTTTGAAAAAGCGGAGGTCTCCGGGCAGATGCCACGGCATGCCCCCATCTTTACCTATTACACGGTTTTTGGCCATAGCAGCAATCATGGAGATCATACAGAAACTTTTCCTTTAATTGCAGGGTGATGTTCGTAGCCTGTCAGCTCAAAATCTTCAAAGCGGAAGTCTTCAATCCGAGTAACATCCGGATTCAATTTCATAACCGGGAGCGGATACGGTTCTCTCGTCAGCTGCAGCTTTACCTGCTCCAGGTGATTGTTATAAATATGCACGTCGCCGAATGTATGGATAAATTCTCCCGGCTCTAATCCGCATTCCTGGGCAACCATCATCGTCAGCAGTGCATAGGAACCAATGTTAAACGGCACGCCGAGAAAAACGTCTGCCGATCTTTGATAAAGCTGGCAGGAAAGCTTCCCGTCCGCTACGTAAAACTGGAACAGACAGTGGCATGGTGCAAGAGCCATGTCTTCCAGTTCCCCGACGTTCCATGAATTAACGATCAGCCGGCGGGAATTGGGATTCTCCTTAATTTCATCGATGACCTGCCGCAGCTGATCAATTGTTTCCCCGGATGGCGCGGGCCAGCTTCTCCACTGCCTGCCGTATACCGGCCCGAGATCTCCGTTTTCGTCCGCCCACTCGTTCCAGATGCGGACCCCGTTTTCCTGAAGGTACTTCACATTTGTATCCCCCTGGATAAACCAGAGCAGCTCATGGATCATCGCCTTAACAGCCATCTTTTTAGTCGTTACCAGTGGAAAGCCCTTTTGAAGATCAAAGCGCATCTGCCAGCCGAATGTGCTGACTGTACCGGTACCCGTCCTGTCACCTTTTGCCGTTCCATTATCAAGAATATGTCTGCACAGGTCGTGGTAATTTTTCATATGTCTACTTCCTTTCCATTCGTTTTTTTAAGTTTCTCTCAGTTTCCAAGTCAGCACATCCCGGAGAAATTCCGGCATAAAATATGACGTCGACCGGAGATCTGTAATAAACGGATACAGATGACTGAACGTATAAAGATCCGGCACCGCTACACTGTAGTAGCTTTCTTTATCTATTTCTCTGCCGGCTTCTCTTATCTTTTCAAGCGTCTCTGCCGTCCAGTCCTGTCCTGTAAAGACAGGAAAGCCGAGTACTTTTCCCCGGAAGCCGTAGCCTTTAAGTGCATAATGAATCATCGTATTATCACTCGACTGTCTCATCAGTCTGGCAATATCATTTCCACTCATCGTCACTTTGGCCGGGTTGATCGGATGAGGGCATATTTCATGAATATGCTTTCTCGTGATACTGCCCTTAGGAAGGCCGTTCAGCAGCAGTCCCGCATTGACCATAGCAATATCAGCACCGCACCATTCCCTCAATCCTTCTGCAAGGAGCTGTGTCAGTGGAGAAGCTCCGTACCAGGACACATCCATTTTATCCGGTATATCGGTTATTTCTTCTTCCATGTGGACGAGCGCCCGTTTTTCTATATCAGAAAGTTTCGCTTCTGTAGAGGCGTCTCTTCTCGAATTATCTACTTTGTGTGTCTGGATATGTGCTATTTCTGCCACTTCTTCCATGTTGACTGTAACCTCCCCAACATGGGATCCGGAACGGCCGCACTGATGAATCCACGTGTGGCCGACTTTTCTGCCGCCGCTCAGTACGTGATGCGTATGCGCTCCAAGCAGCAGATCAATCTCGGGAAATTTTTCCGCCGTCTGTTCATCGAGACGAAGTCCTAAATGGGAGAGTCCGATAATAAGATCTGCTTCTTTCTCCATTTCAGGAAGAATGTCTCCAATAGCTTTTATCGGATCTGTCACATGCCATCCAAGCTCTTCATAGAAAGCATAAAAAGGAATAGTCACCCCAAAGACAGCTGCCGTTCTGCCTTCGGAAAGCTCGTACAGCTTCCAGGGCCGGCACCAGCCCGGGCGACCGCCGCCTTCATAAAAGAGATTCGCCAGCAGAACATCAAATTCTGCGTCTTCATACAGGCTATCGAGCTCCTGCCTGGACAGAGTAATTCCTTCATTGTTACCTATCGTGGCAGCCGTATATGCTGCATCATTCAAAAGTTCGATATTTCCTTTTCCAAGGAGCCCTTCCGTCAGCGGATGAAATCTGTCGCAGTGGTCACCAATGTCAAAAAGCAGTACATCGTGGCCGAGCTTTTCGGCCCGCTGCCTCTGATGGGAAAGGAGCGAAGTAACCGCAGACCACTGGTCAAGCTCACTATGTAAATCGTTCGTATGCAGAATGGTCAGTGTCGTCATGATCTGCTTCTCCTCTCTATCCGGTCACCCCTTCAAAGATTAACCTGATACCTATAATAACAAGCACGATCCGTAAAGCAAAGATAAGCGTCCCACTTTTCAGCCGCCGGTTAATCCAGGCACCAATCTGTCCCCCGAACCAAGCTCCCGGAATAAGGGCCAGTGCGTACAGCCAGTTTACGTTCCCTAGTGCTATATGGGAAATGGAACTTACCGCCGCCGATAGAAACACAAGAAACATCGATGTTGCTACAGCAATATGCGGAGGGAAAGCAAACAGAATAACCATTGCTGGAACGATCAGGGAGCCGCCGCCGATACCGAAAAGGCCGGAAAACATGCCGGTAAAAAAAGAAATAGTAATTCCAAGCCACGGTTCATATCCGTATTCCCTCAGTGTACCATCCGATTCCCGGAACGTCCGTCGGATGCCGTTCGGCCGGAGAGGAAGCGGCTTAATTTTCCCGCGGATCATGAGCAGAAAAGAAACGAGGATCATAAACAGACCGAAGGCAGCAAAAAAAGCACCTGTTTCGATACCGTTATTCAGCCAGACGCCGAAAAGAGCTCCCGGAGCACTTCCAATGAAAAAGATCCACCCGCTCTGAAAATCGACCATTTTCTGCTTCATGTAGGCGAGCGTGGAAGAAAGTCCGGTAAATATCATTACGAGGAGCGATGTCCCTACCGCTGTCTGGGGAGAAATCCCTTCCAGAATGCCTGTATACCCACCCATAACAATTAAAACCGGGACGATAACAATTCCGCCCCCAAGACCGAGCAGGCTGCCTGTAACAGCTGCTGTCAGCCCTAAAAACATCAATAAAATCCATTCCATTCAGCATAGATCCTTTCTTTCAGGCTACCTTGAAAATAGCTCGTTTATGTGATGGACATAACACTGCTCCACTCTAGGTGAGGCTTACCTGCAGACTTGTTCTCGCCAAAATGAATCCTCGAACTGCGCTGATCCTCTAGGTGTCCCCGCCTTCGTTACACAGCGTTAGAAAATTTCATGGTGCATTTTTAACTGTATCAATCTCTCTATTATAATCTAATGTTTCTTTGATGCTTTTTTCCGCTCGGAATGACTTTCACGGTTTACTTTTAAACTGGACAGAATACTTTCTATCTTTATTTATTCTACGACTGATCCATATCCCCAAAAAGATCGAGCTGTTTCGGGGCAAGTCCTTCATACTCTATACCAAGCATTCTGATAAACTGTTTTGCATTGCCCGCCGCGTGTCTGCCTGAATTGTTATTGAAAACGACGGTAACGATATGGTTTTCAGAAGCAAGCTTTTCCACTTCCGTTTTTATTCCCTGCAGCTCTTCCCGGGAATAATCATACAAATAGCGTATATCCCGCCACTCTTCTCCTTTGACAGGTTTCTGCCAGGCTGCTTTATTCCTTCCGTGAAGACGGACAAACGTGTGCTCTTTATGCGTACGTACAGGAACAAATGGAACAGAACGCTCACCAATCTGCGGTTCATCGCATACGGTATGAATCCATTCATCTTTTTCCATATAAGTCAGTGTCCGCTCGCGCATTTCTTCACTGTACCAGGACTCATGACGGAACTCCAGCGCTGCCGGAAATTCCCGCAGCTCCTCCCGCAGCCACTTTAAATACTGGACGTGCTTCTGCTGGCAGTCAAACCATGGCGGAAACTGACAAAGAACAAAGCTCAGCTTTCCTTCGTCAAGCATCGGCCGGAATGTTTTACGGTACGCCTCAAGCATTTCTTCTTTGGAATCGAAAGGAATGTCGCCCCGCTGATGCCCCGTCATACCCTGATAGGCTTTTACGACGAACTGAAATTTCGACGGCGTTTCTCTTAGCCACTTATTAATGGAGGAAGCTGGTGGAATAGCATAAAACGAAGCGTCCAGTTCCACAACCGGGAAATGCCCTGCATATGTCTCCAGCTTTGAAGCCGTTGAACCGAGACTTTCGTATAAAGAGGGGTGATCCCCCCACCCCGTTACTCCAATTCTAATGTTATTCTTCATGATTTCAACACCTGCTTTCTGGTGATGTTCCTTAAGATTCACGAACTGCTGCACTTCTGCTCCTATCTTTTTATTTATTTACCCTAAAAGCATTCAGGACAATACTTTTTCAGAAGATGAAATAGAAACTATCAAAAAATATTTCATTATGTATACAGGGCAGGGAGAAGCTTCCTCCATAAAAAAGCGGATCCGCATAGCGGATCCGCCGTCTTTTAACATTTATTAACCGATAGAACCTTCCATCTCGAACTTGATAAGACGGTTCATTTCTACAGCGTACTCCATCGGAAGCTCTTTCGTAAACGGCTCGATAAAGCCCATTACGATCATTTCTGTTGCTTCCTGCTCGGAGACACCGCGGCTCATTAGATAGAAGAGCTGCTCTTCCGATACTTTGGAAACAGTCGCCTCGTGCTCGAGGGAGATATTGTTGTTAAGAATTTCGTTGTAAGGAATTGTATCAGAAGTGGACTCGTTATCCATAATGAGCGTATCACACTCAATGTTGGAACGGGACCGTTCTGATTTACGTCCGAAGTGGACAATTCCACGGTACGTTACTTTACCGCCATGCTTGGAAATGGACTTCGACACAATGGAAGAAGAGCAGTCCGGAGCAAGGTGGTGCATTTTTGCCCCTGCATCCTGGTGCTGGCCTTTACCTGCAATTGCGATGGAAAGAACGTTACCACGGGCACCGCGGCCTTTCATCACAACAGCCGGATACTTCATCGTAAGTTTGGAGCCGATGTTACCGTCAACCCATTCCATTACGGCGTTTTCTTCTGCTACAGCACGCTTCGTAACAAGGTTGTACACGTTCGGAGCCCAGTTCTGGATCGTCGTGTAACGGCAGTAGGCATTCTTTTTAACGATGATTTCCACTACAGCACTGTGCAGGGAGTTCGTCGTATACACCGGTGCAGTACAGCCTTCCACATAGTGGACAGAGCTGTCTTCATCTGCAATGATGAGCGTACGCTCGAACTGACCCATATTTTCGGAGTTAATCCGGAAATACGCCTGAAGAGGAGTATCCGTTTTAACACCTTTTGGAACGTAGATGAAAGATCCGCCGGACCATACAGCTGAGTTCAGTGCTGCGAATTTGTTATCAGACGGAGGGATAACTTTGCCGAAATGCTCCCGGAAAATTTCCTCGTCTTC
>PWLM01000075.1 GCA_003560495.1 Bacillus sp. (in: firmicutes)
CCGGTATTCCGGCTCCGCCTGCACGGAGACGTTCTGCAAGTGTTCCCTGAGGAACAAGTTCCACTTCCAGTTCGCCGTTGATTACCTGTCTTTCAAATTCCTTGTTTTCTCCTACGTAGGATGCGTAAATTTTATCTATCTGTTTTTTCTCGAGAAGCAGGCCGAGACCCCAGTCATCGACTCCACAGTTATTGGACACGATTGTTAAATGCTTCGTTCCTTTTCGTACGAGAGCCTGAATTACATTTTCGGGAATGCCGCAAAGTCCGAAGCCCCCGACTAATATAGTCGCTCCATCTTCGATACCTTCAATAATCTCATCCGGTGAGGAATAAATCTGTTTCATAATGTGTTCCACCTCCGATTAAACTGGATATACCGCGTGTTTTCTTTTCGAGAAAATAACTTCTTTGTTTTCATATAGATCGTACCGGTCGACAAGAGCAGTCCTCAGCCTGTCTGCCGGGATTACATCATCCACAATCATTTCAGAAGCCAGCCGGTAAATGTCGATGTTCTCCTGATACTCTTTTCTTTTTTCAGCAATAAAAGCCGGACGGTCAGCTTCCGGAAGCTCCGCAATTTTGTTTGCATAAACAGCGTTTACAGCTGCTTCGGGTCCCATAACGGCAATTTGTGCCGACGGAAGCGCAATACAGCTGTCCGGTTCGAACGCAGGTCCGCCCATTGCATAAAGGCCGGCTCCATAAGCTTTGCGAACAATGACAGAGATTTTTGGAACAGTGGCTGACGACATTGCGGCTACCATTTTTGCTCCGTGGCGGATGATACCGGCCCGTTCCACCTTTGTGCCGATCATAAAGCCGGGTACGTCGACAAGGAACAATATAGGAATTTCAAATGCGTCGCAGAGCGTAATAAAACGTGCCGCTTTATCTGCTGAATCATGGAAAAGCACTCCGCCTTTTTGTTTCGGCTGATTAGCAATAATTCCGATATTACGGCCGTCCAGCCGGGCAAATCCGGTAATCAGCTCTTTTGCAAAAAGCTCTTTTATTTCAAAAAATGATTCCTTGTCAACGATTCCTTCGATAAATTTAAGCATATCAAAAGGCATGTTCTGATTTTCCGGAATCAGGTTTTCCAGGTCCACTTCAAGCGGCGGCATGGATTCCTGCTTCCGGTGCGCTGCTTCAAAATGATCGGGCATATACGTAAAATAAGCTCTTGCTTTTTCAAGCGCCTCCGTTTCATCTTTTACAAGTACATCCCCGCACCCTGATACGGAGCAGTGCATACGGGCTCCTCCCATTTCTTCCAGGCTTACTTTTTCTCCAATTACCATTTCCGCCATTCGTGGAGAACCGAGGTACATCGAAGCGTTTCCTTCCACCATAAACACAACGTCACAAAAAGATGGTATATAGGCTCCACCGGCTGCAGATGGTCCGAACAGCAGACAGACCTGCGGCACCATTCCCGAAAGTTTCACCTGATTATGAAAAATCCGGCCTGCTCCACGCCTTCCAGGGAACATTTCCACCTGGTCAGTAATTCTTGCACCGGCGCTGTCCACCAGATAAAACATAGGTGCCTTCAGTTTTGCAGCAGTTTCCTGAATACGGACAATTTTTTCCACCGTTTTTGCTCCCCAGGATCCTGCCTTAACGGTCGAATCGTTAGCCATAACGCATACGGTTCTTCCATGCACTTTTCCGGAAGCTGTAATTACCCCGTCAGCCGGGAGCCCTTTTGATTCTGCGTTGGCAAATTTACCGTCCTCCGTCCACTCTCCATTATCGAATAAAAGACGGAGCCTTTCCCGGACAAACATCTTCCCTTTCTGCGCGTTAGCTTCATGATATTTTTTAAGCCCGCCGTGCTCTATTTCCTCTATTCGTTCTTCCCAAGATTTATCCAGTTTCATCAATTTCTGAGCACCTGCCTTTTATTTCCCGCGGAATACGGGTTTTCTTTTTTCCTTGAATGCCTTCAGACCTTCCATCCGGTCTTCTGTATAAATTGTTTTCTCATATTCTTTCTGCTCAATTTCGAGCCCTTTTTCGATCGGACACTGCAGACCTTCATTTATTGCGGCCTTCGCAAATTTATTGGCAAGTGGAGCCCTTGCCCCGGCTGCTTCTGCAAGCATCCTGCTTTCGGATTCGAGTTCGGCCGCAGGAACCGCTTTGAGAAGAAGTCCTGCCTGCACAGCTTCCTGCGCAGTATATTTTCTTCCGGTAAGAATCATTTCCTTAGCTCTCTGCTCACCGATCAGCCTCGGAAGTCTCTGCGTTCCTCCTGCTCCGGGAATAATTCCGAGCCCGGTTTCCGTCAGGGCAAACGCAGCTTTATCCTGACCGATCCTGAAATCGCAGGCGAGTGCGAGCTCCAGACCGCCTCCAAGAGCTGCTCCGTTCAGTGAGGCTATAACCGGCTGCGGCATCTGATAGATGGTTTCTACAAAAGAACGTATTCCCTGCACTGCTCTCCAGACTTCCTCCGGTTTCATTTCAGCCCGTTCTTTTAAGTCTGCTCCTGCGCAGAAAACTTTTTCCCCGCTGGCAGTCAAGATGACAGAACGGATTTCAGGGTTTTTCTTCCACTCATTAAGTATTTCTGCCGCTTCTTCCACGAGTTGACGTGACAAAGCATTGGCAGCTTCCGGCCGGTCCAGAGTCAGTACTCCTGTTCCTTCGCTTATATCGGTGCGTATCATGCTCCATCCCCCTCCTCATCTGTCAGGCGCAGCTGATAACTCGGGAGGTCCGTGCCAATGTGCGGCGCAATAAACTGTGCAGCCTCCACTAATTTTTTCAAATCCACTCCTGTTTCGATACCGAGAGACTGCATCAAATACTGCACGTCTTCGGTGGCCACGTTCCCTGTAGCCCCCTGTGCATAAGGACAGCCCCCCAGTCCACCGGCTGCTCCATCAAAAATTTGTATATTTTCTTCCAGACCGGCCACTATGTTGGCAAGCGCAAGTCCTCTTGTGTTGTGAAGATGAAGAGCCATCCGTCCTGTAGGAATAGTAACTTTCAACTGCCTGATAATTTGTTTAACCTGTTTAGGGTTGGCAACGCCGATCGTATCTCCGAGAGACAGTTCATCTATGCCCATCTCAAGAAGTTCATGGCTGATTTTTTCTATCTGGCTGACGGGGACACGTCCTTCATAGGGACAGCCGAACACTGTAGACAAATATCCTCTTGCTGTTTTCCCCTGTTCTTTAGCTGTCCTTACCACTTCTTTCAGAACGGGGAGTGTTTCTTCTATAGATTTATTGACGTTTCGGCGGTTATGCGTGTCACTCGCTGAAATGAAAATCCCTACTTCGTCCACGTCCGCTCTCAACGCTCTTTCCAGACCGCGGGCGTTAGGAACAAGTGCCGCATATGTGACTCCCTGCTTCCTTTTTAAGTAGCGGAAAACATCGTCGGCGTCCGCCAGGGCCGGAATCCATTTCGGTGAAACGAATGATGTGACTTCAATATACTTCAGCCCTGAATCCACCAGTTTATCGATCCAGGCAATTTTTTTTTCGGTCGAAACAATGGAAGATTCATTTTGAAGGCCGTCCCGGGGACCAACCTCCTTAAGTATGACGTTATTCGGCATACTCACAGCGACCCCTCCTTAATCTTCAAGCTTCACGATTACTTCTTCCTCATTCACAAAGCTGCCTTCCTCGACGAGAATTTCAGCAACTTTTCCTTCTGTTTCCGCCGCAATTGGAATTTCCATCTTCATCGATTCAAGAATGACTACTTCGTCGCCTGGAGTTACCTGATCTCCTACTTTCACATTAATTTTCCATACATTTCCTGCCATCGTCGTCATGATCTTTGCCATTGTGATTCCTCCTTATTGAGTCTGCATTAAAAAGTGTGTAGTTACTTCTCCCTTTTGAAAACGCTGGTCTTTTAGTATATCGATCAGCATCGGGATGTTTGTTTTTATTCCTTCCACTTCTGACCGTTCAAGTACGTCTGTCAGCTTTATGATAACGCTCTGACGGTCTTCTCCGCTGCAGATGATTTTCCCAATCATCGGATCATAGTAGGGTGTCACTGTATCCCCTTCATCAAAACCGACATCGTAGCGGATTCCTTCTTCCTCCGGGAATTTCCACTTAGTAATTTTCCCCGGAGATGGGAAAAAGGTCTTCGGATCCTCTGCATAAATACGCACCTCCAGCGAGTAGGCTGTCCCGTCTTTTTTCAATGGAAGCTCTTCGATCCGCTCTCCCATGGAAATACGAATCTGCCATTCGACAAGATCTATTCCTGAAGTCTCTTCCGTAACCGGGTGCTCCACCTGCAGCCGTGTATTCATTTCAAGGAAATAAACGCTTTCATCTTTATCCACAAGGAATTCAACAGTACCGGCATTTGTGTAGTTCAGTGCTCCTGCTGCTGTTTCAGCGGCAGTGCGGAGTGCTTTTTCTCCTTCAGCTGAAAAGTTTGGAGGAGGAGCTTCCTCAATTACTTTCTGGTGACGTCTCTGTATTGAACAGTCCCGCGTGCCGATTACTTTGATACCCCCGGAATTATCCCCCACCACCTGGGCTTCAATATGTCTTGCCCCTTCCACGTACTTTTCAAGAAACAGGGAGGCAGAACCAAAAAATGTTTCTGCTTTTTTAATAACGGAAGCTACAGCTTTATGAAGTTCTTCTTCATTTTCCACTTTCTGCATACCGATACCGCCGCCTCCCGCTGCAGCTTTGACCATGAGAGGATAACCGATTGATCTTCCTGCCTTTACTGCTTCGGTTTCATCAGCTGTAGCTAATACTGCTCCGGGAACGACGGGAACACCGGCTGTTTCCATAACCTGGCGCGCTTCTATTTTATCTCCCATTTTCTCGATAATATTTTCTTCGGGACCGATAAAGATAATTCCTTCCTCTTTCACTTTAGCAGCAAATTCTGCGTTCTCTGAGAGCAGCCCGTAGCCCGGGTGAATGGCGTCCACTCCGTAATCTTTCGCCGCCTGCAGTATATTGTCCATATTTAAATAACTTTCTTTAACCCTGGGTCCTCCGATAAGAACAGCTTCATCCGCCATACGCACGTGCATGCTTTTTTCATCAGCTTCAGAGTATACAGCAGTACTTATAATACCCATTTCCCTGCACGTGCGGATTATCCGGCAGGCTATTTCCCCACGGTTTGCAATCAGTAATTTTTTAATCATAGTATCCGCTCCTTTACTGTCTCGGACAGCCGATTTCTCTTGCAATAACAAGACGCTGTATTTCCGATGTGCCTTCTCCAATCTCCATAAGCTTGGCATCCCTCAAGTAACGTTCAATCTTATACTCTCTCATGTAGCCGTAGCCTCCGTGAATCTGCAGGGACTGATTACAGGCTCTAGTCGCTGCTTCCGAGGCAAAAAGCTTAGCCATAGCTGCTTCTTTTTTGAACGGCTTTTTATTATCTTTCAGCCATGCAGCTTTAGCTATCATATTTCTTGCCAGCTCCAGCTCCATAGCAGTATCTGCCAGCTTAAACTGAATAGCCTGAAAACTGCCGATATGCCGGCCGAACTGCTTTCTTTCGTTGCTGTACTTTAACGCATCTTCATATGCTGCACGTCCGATACCGAGCGCAAGCGAGGCTATCGATATTCTTCCTCCATCGAGTGTGTAAAGAAACTGGTTGAATCCCTTTTCCGGATCTCCAAGAATATTTTCTTCCGGAACTTCCACGTCTTCCAGGACCAGCTCCGTCGTGTTGGATCCTTTAACGCCCATCTTCTCGTATTCTGCGCGGATCGTCAGGCCTTTCGCGTCTGTAGGTACGATAAACGCAGATATCTTCTTTTTTCCTCTTTCATCTTCGCCGGTTACAGCTGTGACTGTCACCGTGCGTGCGTAGGAAGCATTCGTAATCCAGCACTTCTCCCCATTGATAACGTAGCGGTCTCCCCGCTTCTCTGCTTTCGTTCTTGTACCGCCGGCGTCGGACCCGGCATTAGGCTCTGTCAGCCCGAAAGAAGCAAGACTCTCCCCTGAAGCAAGCGGGACGAGATGTTCTTGACGCTGTTCTTCCGTGCCAAAATGATAAATGGGAGACGATCCGAGAGAAACAGCTGCCGCGTAGCTCAATCCGGTACTTCCGCATACTCTGCCTATCTCCTCCACCGCAAGAATATAGGAGAGCGTGTCTCCTCCGGAACCTCCGTATTCTTCCGGAAAAGGAATCCCCATCAGGCCGAGCTCCCCCATTTTTTTGAAAACCTCTTCCGGGAACCGTTCCTCTTTGTCAATATCGTCCGCCTTAGGTGCAATTTCTTTTTCGGCAAAATCACGCACCATTTCCTGGATCATACGCTGTTCTTTAGTTAATGAAAAATCCACTATACATCTTCTCCTCTCTTTTATGTAAGGGCTTACAAAACAAAGCAAGAAAAACGGCGGACTGACTGAGCAATCGTTCAGTTTACCGCTGTTAATATGATTATAAAAGAAACTTCTGGTAATGTAAATAAAGTTTTCCATCACCAGAAGATAAGAATATCTGCCAGTCCTGCAGCTATCAATATGATTCCGGCAGCCTTCTGCACTATTTCCCCGGCTTTTCTGCTTTTTTTTACAACACTCCCCCCAAGTTCCAAATACCAGATGACAAATATAACGAAGAGAAGCGGCAGAGAAGTTCCGACAGCAAAAACCGGCGGCACAATAACACCGGTGCCTGCATTGACAGCGGCCGGCATCAGCAGCACGAAGAATAAAAGAAACATTGTCGGACAAAAGCCGAGAGAAAAGCTGAATCCGAGCAGGAAAGCTCCCCAGGCCCCCTTTTTTTCCGGACGCCTTTTTTTCCAGAACGGCACAAAAAATTTCAAAGAAAACAAACCGAGCAGGTATAAGCCTATAAAAATAAGCATTGGACCGAGCAGCTGTCTGAATGGTTCAAAAAAAATTGGCAGCTGCCGCTGAAACTCCCGTCCGAGCAGTAAGACAAGAAGTCCAAGACCGGAAAAAGCAGTGATTTTACCAGTTATAAAAAAGAAAACTTCTCTCCAGGCTGCTTTTTTATTCAGGGAATTTGATCCATACAGCGTGATCGCACTAATATTGCCCGACAGCTGACAAGGAGCAAGTGCCCCGACAGCTCCGAGAAGAAACGCAAACAGAACAGGAAGTGATTCCACCTGATTTGCAGCATTCATTATGGGTTCTCTTACTACCTGCATCCAGGCATCTACAGTCTCAAACATTGTATAACCTTCTTTTTGATTTTTGATTTTTCCGTGCTACACTGATTTAAAATCTGCCTTTTGCAGTGACCAGTGGCATTTATAAAAGTGTACTGGATTTTTCACACCGCATTAAGTGCGGCTCTGCTTCTTATGAAGAAGCAAGTATGCTTTATTTATCATCCGGCTCCGTTTAATCTGCCGTTATAATATCATCTTACAGGAGGATTCTATAAATGAAAATTACGATGTTTGGAGCTACAGGAAGAACAGGAAGCAGAGCTGCTGCTTGTTTACTGCAGGAAGGATACGAAATAACCGCTCTCGTACGCACCCCCGAAAAACTTCCTGCCTCACTAGCGGAACATCCCCACTTCCATGTGGTACAGGGAGAAGTCCGGAGTGAAAATGATCTCGCAAAGGTATTTGATGAACATACCTCCCTCGTCTACAGCGCACTCTCGACCGATAAATCAGATACCTTAAGTGCCGCTGTTCCTCTAATTATTAATCAGATGAAGCATCATAATATCAGGCGCATTGTTACGATTGGAACGGCAGGAATTCTCCGGGCACGCTCCAATCCTGACATTTTCCGCTTTCAATCCGCGGAATCCAAAAGAAAAATGACCAGGGCAGCGGAAGAGCATGCATCAGTTTTTAACTTCCTGAAAGATTCCGGGCTCGACTGGACAATATTTTGTCCCACTTACCTGCCTGAAGGAGACGCCTCAGATAATATTCTTTGGGAA
>PWLM01000060.1 GCA_003560495.1 Bacillus sp. (in: firmicutes)
CGGTTTAATAACTGCTGCAAAAGAACTGAATAACCTGTGGGAAGTCCGGTTTACGTTTCTTTTTCCCATACGGAAAAAAAGCCGGGGGAGTATTAATGCCGGCACACGTCATTAACAGAGATATCCATGCAGGACCGCTGCACCGTGATGGATGAAAATAAGGTTCCCTCCCGATGGAAGCAAAGGCGAACGTTTATCGCTTATATACTTTATTTTCAAGGTAACTGATTTCAAAAATTAAACAGCAGCAGTCCGTGACGGATTAGGAAAAAAGGTCTAAATTACCTGCTTTTCTTTTTCTTTTCTTCGTTGATTTAATAGGTATTACGAAATATAATTAAACAAACAGGATTTGACAGAAAGTCCGTTAGTGGAGTAGATATATATACTGCCATCACAAGGCGCCGGCTTCCCGGCTGCCTGACGCAGCGTGTTTCTCCCATTGCTTATTTCCGTTGTTTTCCTGCGCAACAAATTAATAATAAAAACCACTGCTGTTTGGATATCGTATAGGAAGAAAACTTTCTTGAAAAAGAAGGCTTTCTTCTTTTTTTTGTAGGATTAATACAGCTGTCAGGAGGAAAAGTAATGTACGAAACACGTCCGGTCTCCCAGGCTGAAGCTCATGGGGGCATGGTTTCAACTGCTTCTGAATACGCCACCCGTGCAGGTGTGGAAATGCTTGAAAAAGGAGGGAACGCAGTAGATGCAGCCGCAGCCGCAGCTTTCTGCCTCGGTGTTTCTGAACCGCAGGCCTCCGGTATCGGAGGGCAGTCGATGGCACTTGTACATCTGGAAAATGAAAAACGGACGTTCGCCCTTGATGGATCTTCAAGAGCACCTTACGTGCTGTCCCCTCACAAAAATCCATCACGGCCGATCAAGCTCGGTTTAAAGTCTTCCACTGTGCCGTCCACACCGGCTGCACTGGGCTACCTTCAGGAAAATTACGGCAGGCTGACTTTAGCGGAAGTACTGGCTCCTTCCGTCCGTTTCGCTGAAGACGGGGTTAGAGTGACTCCTCTAATTCACAGCCTCATACGGCGCGAGGCGGAACAGCTGCGGAAAGATCCTCTCGTTCTGAAAAACTACTTTTCCAAAAGAAAACCTCTGGCGGAAGGAAGCCTGCTCTATCAGCCGGAACTTGCAGAGACGATGCGGCGCATGGCAGAAGAGGGATGGCGGGATTTTTACACCGGCGAAACAGGGGATAAAATAGTTAAGGATATGCAGAGGCGCGGCGGACTGATCAGAGCGGTCGATCTGCAGCAGATACCGATGCCTGTGGAAAGAGAAGTACTCGAAAGCAGCTATCGCAACTACGGTATTGTTACCTTTCCACCGCCGGGAGCAGGGCGGGTCCTCGTCCAGGTGCTGAACACTCTCGAAGGCTTTGCACCGGAAAAGCTCCGGACAGATGAGCCGGTCGGTGCAGTCATTATGGCGCTTGCCTTCCGATTTGCCCTGAACTATCGGCAGCGGATGCCGGTGCATCCGGACCATTATCTGCAGTCGCTGAATCAGGCAGTAATGGATAAAGTATACGCTGAAGAAATTATTAACCGGATTAACGATATTTATCATCTGGCGTTAAAGGATACGTTTATTCCACCGCCGACAGCTGGAGAAACGACGCATCTTTCTGTCGTGGATAAGGAAGGGAATGCCGTCGGGATTACCCAGTCTATTGAGCTCGTGTTTGGCAGTAAGAAAATGGCGTCAGAGCTCGGTTTTTTTTACAACAATTATATGAGCGCCTTTGAGTACAAAGATGTCACTCATCCTTACTACCTGCTTCCGGGAGGAAGGCCTTGGAGCAGTGTGGCGCCGGTTCTCCTGACAAAAAAGGGCAGGCCTCAGTTTCTTCTCGGAAGTCCCGGCAGCAGCCGGATTTCCACAGCGCTTGCCCAGGTTATTACGAAACTTGTGGATCAGGAGCAGACGCTCGCTGAAGCGATCAGTGCTCCGAGATTCCACGCATCGGACACCGGCGAATTAATGATAGAAAGAGACCGGTTTTCCAAAGAAGTAAACCGGGCGCTGCAGCTTGCGAGCTTTCGGATAACAAAGCGCGATCCGTACAGTTTTTATCTCGGGTGCGTGCAGGGTGTGGAGATGCCGCTTAAACGCCGCGGGCAGTTCCGTGGTGTGGCTGATCCCCGGCGTGATGGAACAGCAGAAGGTCCTTCCTAATTCAGAAAAGGGTGTGGTCAAGTGAAAATTGCCGTCGTTTATAACCGTGAAAGCCAGGCCGTCATCAATCTATTCGGAGTACAGAACCGTGAAAAGTACGGTCTGGAAACGATCAATAAAATTAAGGACGGGCTTAAAAAATCAGGACATGAAGTAAAAACGTTTGAAGGGGACAAAAACCTGATTCAGAACCTGGAGGATTTTATGCCGTCGGTAATTTCCGGAGAACGTCCTGGTCTTGTATTTAATCTGAGCTACGGCATTCAGGGGCGGGGGAGGTATATGCACGTGCCGGGGATGCTGGAAATGCTCGGAATTCCCTACGTCGGCTCCGGACCGGAAACGCATGCACTTGCTCTCGACAAAGTAGTAACGAAAATTCTCCTCCTGCAGCGCGGCCTGCCGACGCCGAAGTTTGCCGTTCTTGACACACCGGAGAGTCCGCTCAATGAAGACCTTCGTTACCCGCTTATCGTTAAACCGAAAGACGAAGCTGTTTCTTTTGGTCTGCGGATTGTTAATAACGCAGCGGAATTAAAAGAAGGCGTGCAGGTGATTTATGATACGTATCAGGCGCCGACGCTGGTTGAAGAGTATATTCAGGGACGGGAAGTGAATGTCGGGCTGCTCGGCAATAAGCCGGCAGAAGCACTTCCTCCCGTTGAACTTGTGTTTGGAGAAGGGCCGCAGATATTCACCTATGAAGATAAAAAAAATAAAAGCGGCCGGACGGTGGAAAAAGTGTGTCCTGCGCCGCTGACGGATGAAGAAACAGCGCGCGTTAAAGAGCTCGCTGTGAGGACGTTCGACGTGCTGAACTGCCATGACAGTGCCAGAGTCGACTTTCGGATTGATGAAGAAGGCAATCCGTACATTCTGGAAGTAAATTCGATGGCGAGTCTTGGAGCGGACGGGTCTTTCGTTTATGCAGCAGAGAAGCTCGGAATGGACTACCCTGCGCTCATGAACAGAATTATTGATGTGACGTGTGAACGATATTTCGGCAGAGATTTTTTCGATGAGGAAAGCCACCGGCAGCGGACGCCGGAAAACCGGATCTTCCAAAACTTGACGACAAACCGTGGAAAGCTGGAGGAAGAGCTGAAAGGCTGGACGAATATTTCGAGCCGGACAGAGGATGCTGTCGGCCTAAGTACGGTAAGGAAGCGTCTCGAAGATAAACTGTCCAGGCTCGCTATGAAACCGGCGGAGAATTTCAGTAATGGGCGTTCAGCCTGGACGTGGGAAACAAAAGCCGGTTTTCGTAATGGAACACTGCTTGTCGTGCCCATCGACGTCCCGGGGGCGCGGACTGGATTTCCGATTCCCTACCGCAAAGAGCAGCAGTGGATTTACGGAGAGGGCGTAGCGTCCAGCAGAGGAGGACTTGCTATATCACTTTCAGCTTTGTCTGCCTTGAAGGACGAAAAGCTGCTTTCAGACGTTAAAGCCGGCATTTTCTTTTATTCAGATGAAGGAAGAGGCATGCGTTACAGCTCCCCTATGCTTGAAAAAGCAGCAGCTGAAGCGGAAGAAGTAATTGTTCTGCAGCCAGGGTTTGTTGAAGGGAAAGTTGTTGATCAGCGGCGTGGTTCAAGGCAGTACCACGTCATTCTGGAAGGTGACCCGGAGCGGATCGGAAGAAGAAATCAGCCGGTCGATGTCCTCAGCTGGTTTCTCGAAAAAACAGAAAAAATGAAAGAGCTGAACAGCCGTCACCGTAAAATTGCCGTAGCTGTGCAGGACGTTCAGTCGGAGCGCTACAGTGTGCTGATGCCTCACCGGGTAACGGCAGTTATCGCGCTCACCTATATCGATGAAGCAACCGCAGAAAAAACAGAGATGGAACTGCGCCGTCTGCTGAAATCGAACCGGCAGGGGATGAAAACCTACATCGAAAAAATAACGGAGCGCCCTCCGCTTCTCCGTCGGAAAGAGCACCGTCTGCTGCAGAAGCTGCAGCAGGAGGCAGAAGCTCATCAGCTTCCGTTCGGAACAGAAACGAGCCTGATTTCCACAGCAGCAGGTACTGTCCCCCGTCATATTCCTGCCGTGTGCGGATTTGCTCCGGCAAGTAAGAATCTTTTTACACCACAGGAGGCGCTGCACCGGAGCGAACTCGTTCAAAGATCCCTGCTGCTTGCCCTGCATCTGAACGGAGGCCGGCTGTGAATGATAAAAAGATTCCAATATTGATTTCTGTACCGCACGGGGGAACAGTGATCCCGAAAAGGTTCCAGAATCGTCTTCTGCTGACAGCGGAGGACATCGTCCTGGACAGCGATACGTGGACACAGTATGTGTATGATTTTGAAGGGAAAGTGGAGGGTTTTGAAGTGATGCAGGCCGCAAGAATTGTCGTGGATGCAAACAGGGATCCGACCGACCGTCCTCCGGAAAACAGTGACGGGGTAGTTAAAACAGTGGCAGTAAACGGAAAAAAAGTATGGGATCGTGACCTGACAGAAGATGAGACAGACAGTTTGATTCACGAGTATTGGGAGCCTTTTCACAGGCGTCTGCTCGAAGCGGTGTCCCGTCCGGAGGTGAAGTTCGCCATCGACTGCCATTCCATGCTGGATACAGGTCCCGCACGCGGGAAACCGGAATGGGAAAAGCGTCCCGCCTTCTGCATAAGCAACCGGGGGACTATCGGAGGGGAGTCCGGGGAAGAAGCAGTCACTGCCCCGCCGTATTTAATGCGGAAGCTCCAGGTTCTGCTGGAAGAAGTATTCGCCGATCAGCCGGCAGACGGACTGCCTCTCGTTATGATCAACGAACCGTTCCGGGGCGGATTTATTACCCGGTCGCTTGGGGCACGCTCTGACATTCCGTGGATACAGCTTGAAATTAACCGCCGTCTGTATCTCCCAAAATATGCAGGCTTACAGCCTGACGAGGAGGATCTTTTCCGCATGCAGCTTTTCCGGGACCGTTTTTATGAAGTGTTTACCCGTCTTGCGGCGGAGGACACGATGGCACCGGAAGATGAAAAATCAATTTCGTGACTTTGAAGCTGTTACAGAAGCAGCCGGCATATAAACATACTGATGAAGAAGCAAGGCCGTCATCTTTACAAATTTTCAGAACTGTGTTTAGATAAATAAGTAAACTTCATACGCACGAATGCACTGGGGGTGCTGGAAGCTGAGAGACGGATTTCTACCGTTAACCCTTTGAACCCGAACTAGATAATACTAGCGTGGGGAAGTGCAGGTAGCATTTTATTAAACCTGCATCTTCTTTTATTCGAGAAGATGCTTTTGTATACCTGCATCGCGGCGTTTTCTGCCGCCGGATACTCAGACAGACAGCTCTCCGTTTACCGGGAGCTGTTTTTTTGTGCGTAAAAAGAATACTCTGATCAATTTTTCCACCATTTGTAAGGCGGATGGGGGAGAGTCTGCTGAATAATCGGCATTACCAGAGTAAAAAATCAGGAGGTATGAATTATGCAGGGACTAAGCTGTGGAACAAGCAACATTGTAGGTGTCCGGTTTGCTGTTTATCCAATGGCAGACAATTTCGTTGAAATCATTAAAGGAGCACTGAAAAACACGGACACATCCAAAGTATGGATGGAAACAGACGATGTTACGACGTGCGTACGCGGAAGAAGCGAACATGTCTTTGATGTGGCTAAAGCCGTTTTTGTACAGGCAGCCAAAACAGGAACGCACGTCGTATTCAACGGGACGTTTTCCATCGGCTGTCCAGGTGACAGTGAAGGAGATGCGTACATGGCGGAAAATGACGTACGGATGAACGAGGCAGCTTCACAGAAAGAAAAGGTGGAGGCTGCCTCCCACTTTGCTCTTTATCCGCTGAACAATCCGGATTATATGCAGGTGATTGCTGATCAGGCGGCGCTTGCAGAGGAGCATGGAACGTTTACCAAAGGAGTCCACTATGCCTCGCGGCTTGATGGTGATGCGAACGATGTTTTTCGTACACTGGAAGAAGCGTTTGTACGTGCATCCAAATCAAAGGAGCGGGCACACGTCACGATGACAGCTGCTGTATCGGCCAACAGTCCATCTACGAAAAATAAATAGGAGGAACAGAGCATGCTGCTGAAAGAATGGAAACTGAAAGAAATTGTTCTGATGTCTATATTCGGTGTAGTGTTTGCTTTTATTTACCTTGGTTTTTATTTTTTCGGACAGGGGCTCCGAAACATCCTTACGCCGTTCGGTCTGGCTCCGTTCGGCTACGAAGTAATTTTTGGCATCTGGTTTATCGTTTCGATTATCGCTGCGTATGTCATCAGAAAAAAAGGAGCGGCGTTCTGGTCGGAGCTGATCGCTGGTATTGTACAAGTGCTGATCGGAAGTCCAGCCGGCCCGCAGCTGATCATTTCAGCAGCTATTCAGGGGCTGGGAGCAGAAGCAGCATTTGCCGCTACCAAATGGAAAAACTACTCCCTTACAGTGCTGGTTGCCGCCGGAATGTCCGCTGCAGTGTTCAGCTATGCGTGGGGATGGTTCCAATCCGGCCTGGCAGCTTTAACCCCGGGGCTGATTATTGCTACACTGCTCGTCAGAATTATCAGCGGAGCTCTTCTTGCCGGCGTACTTGGTAAGTGGATCAGCGATCAGCTGGCGGCTACAGGCGTTCTCCGCGGCTATGCGCTGGGAAAGGAGAGGCAGAAAAAACGTGTGCGTAAAGCATCTTAATACACCATTAGCAGAGGCGGAAAAGTTTTCTTTCGGCTACGAAGAAGATATGCTTCTTAAGGACCTGCAGTTTGCACTGGAAAAAGAAGAATTCGTTCTCGTGGCAGGAGCGAGTGGATCCGGAAAAAGCACGCTTGCACTCTGCCTGAACGGACTTTATCCGGAAGCAGTGGAAGGAGATAAAAAGGGAATTGTCCGAATTCACGGAAGAAAAACGGAAGATTACGAAAAAGGAGAGCTGAGCCAGCGCGTCGGAGTTGTGTTTCAGGACCCCGAAAGTCAGTTCTGCATGATGAAAGTAGAGGATGAACTGGCTTTTGTTTTGGAAAATCAAAAAGTTCCATCAGAGGAAATGGAGCAGAAAATTGATCGTGTACTTCGTGAAACAGGTTTATCCGGGCAGAAGCACCGGCTGATTCATGAGCTTTCCGGAGGGCAGAAGCAGAAAATAGCCCTGGCAGCCGTGCTGCTCATGGAACCGGATCTATTAATACTGGATGAACCAACAGCCAATCTGGACCCGGTGTCCAGCCTGGAATTTGCTGAACTCGCAGCCGCTGTGCAGAATGAACGCAGGTGTGCAGTCATGGTGATAGAACATCAGCCGGATGACTGGATGCCGTTTATAAAGCGTGTGCTCCTGCTTGGGAAAGACGGAAGACTGAAAGCTGACGGCCCTCCAGCACAGGTGTACCTGCAGGAGCAGGAGCTGCTGATACAGGAAGGTGTTTACCTGCCGCAGACTTTCCGAAGACCGGAAAGTCCGCTGCTCCTTCCTGAAAGCCGGGAGGAAGAAATTATTCGTGTGGAAAACCTGTCTTACTCCAGAAAAGACCGCAGAATATTGACGGATATTAACTTTTCCATAAGAGCAGGAGAGTTTGCAGCAGTGACCGGAGAAAACGGCACAGGAAAATCCACCCTTCTCCAGCTTATGGCAAGGCTTCTCGAACCGGAAAGCGGTAAAGTATTGTTTGCAGGAAAAAATATAAACGACTGGGAAGAAGGGGAACTCAGAAAGCGTACCGGGTATGTCTTTCAAAACCCGGAACATCAGTTTATTACAGATACGGTATTCGAGGAACTCGCTTTTGGACCGGAATTGAATGGGAAACGAGACGCAGAAGCCCATGTGCATCGGCTGCTGAAGACATTTCACCTCACAGAGCAGCGCGAAGCGAGTCCTTTTTCCTTAAGCGGCGGTCAAAAGCGGCGTCTGAGCGTAGCAACGATGCTGGAAGAAACGCCGGACATTCTTTTCTTTGATGAACCGACGTTCGGCCAGGATGCCAGAACGACAGAAGAGTTAATGAAAATCGTACTGGAACTGCGGAGAAAAGGAACGGCGATCGTTTTTGTTACTCACGATATGGACCTTGTAGACAAATATTGTGAAAAAGTGCTGGTACTGACGGAAGGAACAGCAGTTTTTAACGGGAAGCCGGAAACTCTCTGGACAGAGGATGAACTTCTTGCCCGGGCGAGACTCCGCCTGCCGCACCGGATAAGGGAGGGGGAAGCTTATCGTGTCGTCGATTAACCCAGCCTTGAAAGGAATAACCGTCCTGATCCCAGGTCTCCTTCTCAGCTTTACGTTTGATGTATTCACCCCGCTCGTCTTTCTCGTATTTATGATAACTTTTACGCTGCTGTTCAGCGGAATTCCGATAAAGAAGTGGATGCTTTTTTTCAGTCCATTTATTCTGCTCGCACTCGGATTTGCCTGGATGACGATGCTGTACACGAGCGATGCTTTTGCCGGAGGAGAGCATCTGTTTTCCGTCTGGAGATTTGAAGTGACTACCGGTTCCGTAATGGTCGGGATCAGCCTGGCGCTTCGTTCTTTGTGTTTTGTGTCTTTATCACTCCTGTTTATTCTGACTACGGATTCAACAAAATTTATGCTGAGCCTGATGCAGCAGCTTAAGCTGCCGCCGAAAATAACATTCGGAATTCTTGCGGGATACCGCTTCCTGCCGACGTTCCGCTATGAATATCAGGTGCTCAGGCAGGCACACAGGGTACGGGGGATCGGCCGGGCGAAAGGAATCCGCGAGCGAATTTATCAATTTAGGCGCTACGCGATTCCACTGATGGCCAATGCCATCCGGAAGGCGGAACGAACAGCAAATGCGATGGAATCGAAAGGTTTTACCGGTTCAGCGGACCGCACGCACTACCATCAGATGAAAATCAGCAGAAAAGACTGGATGTTCTTTGGAGTTATTAATGGAGCGCTCATTATTACGCTTTTGGCTTCCTACCAGCTCGGATATTTGAATATATTCGGACACCGTTTCGTATAAGCGCCGCTGAGGTCCGGTAAAATATTTCTGTTTCCTAAAGAAAGTTTCACGAAAGACTCAGAAGGGTATCAAACTTTTAAGCCTGATCAAGGAGGAAGTATAATGCCTAAAACAATATTTATTACTGGAGCCGGAACCGGCCTCGGAAAAGGAGCTGCTCTCGGTCTCGCTAAAAAAGGACACAAAGTAACAGCGGCGGTCGAGATCATTTCCCAGGTCACCCCGCTGAGGGAAGAAGCGGAAGCTGCCGGAGTGGACCTGGAAGTTATTAAGCTTGATGTAACAGATAAAAAAGATCAAAAAATTATTGAGGATTACGATTACGACGTTTTCGTCGCCAATGCAGCCATTGGAGAAGGTGGTCCGATTTCGGAAATTCCGGTGGACCGGGTACGGGAAATTTACGAAACAAACGTATTCAGCACGCTGGAAAACGCCCAGATTGCCGCGAAGAAATTTGTGGAGAAAAAGCAGGGGAAAATTATTTTCCTCAGTTCGATCGTAGGTATTGTGGCAATGCCGTATCTCGGGGCCTACAGCTCTTCAAAACACGCTGTGGAAGGAATCGCGAAGACGATGAGAGCGGAGCTTAAAGAGCATGGAGTCCAGGTTGCAACTATTAATCCCGGACCATTTGAAACCGGCTTTAATGACCGTATGTTTGAAGAAAAATGGAAATGGTACGATGAAAACGAAAACTTCACGAAGCTGGAATCGATACGTGAAACGGAAAAAATCCTTGATGAGCAGTTTGATCCGGAAGATATGATCCGTAAAATGGTCGAAGTGATCGAAGCGGATCAGCACGCCTTCCGAACAGCCCATCCGCAGGATACAGAAGATCAGATGAAGGACTTCGAAAAGAAAACATGGGAAGATAAAGTATAGATTTATTTTCGGATCTTTCAGCCGGGAAAACTGGCATAACGAAAGAACCCCTGCAGCTGCAGGGGTTCTGTTGTTTATAAGTCTCTGCCGCTTCTCCATTGCGACGAAGGAGGATAGTGACAGAGCTGTTTATAAAAGGGGGAGGGATCAGTCATCTTCCGGTTCGTTGATATAGCGTTCGAGGGAAGGTGGTTCATATTCCTGCATATTATCAATCAGCCGGGCGGAGTCAGTACCAATCTGGATCATGGACAGGTAGCTTTCGTGAAGAAAGCCTTCATAAACCATGTGATCCAGCATATTCAGCATTGGATCATAAAATTCCTCAATGTTCAGAATACCAATGGATTTTTTGTGAAGACCAAGCTGGGCCCAGGTGAAAATTTCGAAGAATTCTTCCATCGTCCCTGCACCGCCGGGAAGAACGAGAAAAGCATCCGCCGTATCGGCCATCATGGATTTACGTTCGTGCATAGAATCCACAATGATTAAATCCGTAAGCATAGGATGGGCAATTTCTCTTTCCTGAAGCATTTTTGGCATAATGCCGGTAACCCTTCCGCCTTCTGCAAGGGCTGCGTTGGCTGTGATACCCATCATTCCGACGGCGCCGCCTCCGTAGACGAGTTCAATCTCCCGTTCAGCCAGAACTTTTCCAAGCTTTCTTGCTTCTTCTTCATACAGAGGTTTTTTGCCTCTGCTGGATCCACTGTATACTGCAAGTCGCTTCATTCTCCAACTCCCCCTTTGAGAACCGTATAATAGGTAGCTTACCCTTTATTCTAACATTTTTAACGCATTATGACTTCTCTTTTATACAGAAGAAGGAAATTTTGATAAAAGTAACATTATTTAAATTGCGTTTCGCAGGTCAGTGGCATGCTTAGAACCGATCTTTTAAAAGACGGCTGCCTTGAAAATAGCTCGTTTATGAGATGGACATAACGCTGCTGCACTCTTGGCGGAGATTACCCGAGGGCTTGTTCTCGACTGATTTTGGCGGGAGAACCGTCGGTCAAAATGGTTTCCCGAACGGCGCTGATCCTCTGGGTGTCCCCGCCTTCGTTACACAGCGTTAGATATTTTCACTTTTCATGGTGCCGTTTTTAACTGCATCCATGCCTCTGTTAATTTTCGTTGTTGAGGACAACAGGACAAACTTCGCTCCACCACAGTCTGCCCGGAAAGCCTTTCTATGGAAACAAAGGAGTCTGTTTACCAAGGCAGAAACTAATTATTAAGTTTAATCTAATATGGTAACAAAATTGTCACGTGCGGATATCAGTGAAGGTGTGTTACAATAATGTAAACGTTTTCTTTGTTGGTAATAAAGGATTTTGATAATATACAGCGGCAATCCGCTTTTTTTTTGGAATGGTTTGTGAAATTGAAAACATACAGTGAAGGTTGTGCAGGTGATATGCGATGATGAAAGGTTTTTCCCACTATTGGACAAAAAGACAAATAAAAAAACAGCTGGCGGCAGTGAGAGAAGAAGTTCCTCCAACGATGGTTATTCAGAACGTGACGTATTTAAACAGTATGCGCCGTTCCTGGATCAAAGCCAACATATGGATTTATTACGACCGGATTATATATATCGGAGGGGAAATGCCCTCGGACACGAGCGGTACAACAATTGTTCCCGCAGAAGGAAAGTTTGCTGTACCAGGATATATTGAGCACCATGCGCACCCGTTTCAGCTTTATAATCCGCTGACACTGGCGAAATTTGCGGCCGAGCGGGGGACGACGACGCTTATAGGAGATAATCTCCCGTTTATGCTTCATCTTCCGCGTGAAAAGATTTCTCCTCTTCTTGAGGAACTGCAGCGTACGCCGGCATCGCTCCTCTGGTTCGCCCGCTTTGACCCGCAGACAGAACTGCAGAACGGAGCAGATATTTTTTCCTACGCCAACATTCGTGCGTGGCTTAATCATCCGTATGTTGTTCAGGGGGGAGAACTGACAGACTGGCCCCGGGTATTGAATGGAGACGAGCAGATGCTTCACAGTATGCTTGAAACGAAGGATCTGCGTAAGCCGATCGAAGGACACCTGCCGGGTGCCGGTGGAAGGACGTTGACACAGATGGCCCTTCTCGGAGTGAACGGAGATCATGAATCGATGACAGCGGAAGATGTATTTGCCCGGCTTGATGCGGGCCTGACAGCATCGCTTCGCTATTCCTCCATCCGGCCGGATCTTCCGGAGCTGCTCCGGGGGCTCCATAAAGAAGGCCTCCATTCCTACGATTCCCTGCTGATGACAACGGACGGTTCACCACCGCACTTCATGAAAGACGGGATGATGGAGCACTTGATTCAGATCGCTCTGGATGAAGGGGTGCCGTTTATCGATGCGGTGCATATGGTAACATGGAACGTTTCAAGACATTTTTACATGGATGACGTACTCGGAATTCTGGCGCCGGGGCGCATTGCAAATATTAATCTCCTTGAAAGCCGGGAGAATCCGATGCCGTGTGATGTACTTGCAAAAGGGAAATGGGTAAGAAAAAATCACGAGCCGTGCTTCCCGGAAAAAGAAATCGACTGGGCCTCCTTCGGTCTTGAAGAGCTGGATTTAAGCTGGGAGCTGAAAGAAAGTGATTTTCATTTTTCGATGCCGCTTGGAATGGAAATGGTAAATGAGGTCATTATGAAGCCTTACCAGACAAAGCAGAACCAGGCTGCGGATGAACTTCCGGAAGATTCCGATGAAAACTTTATGGTGCTTCTGGACAGAAACGGCAGATGGAACGTGTCAACGTTCGTAAAAGGCTTTGCTAATAATATTCACGGGTTCGCCAGTTCCTTTTCGAATACAGGTGACATTCTGCTTATTGGAAAGAGCAAGCAGGGACTGCGGGAGGCGTTTTATGCGTTAAAGGAAAACAAGGGCGGAATTATTCTTATGGATAAAGAAGGAGAGGTCACAAAAATCGACCTTCCTATCGGTGGTATTTTCTCCGAAAAAACGTTTGATGAAGGGCTTGTATCCCAGGAAGAGGACATGCGGCAGGCCCTCAGGGAAAGAGGATACACCTTCAGTGATCCGATTTACAGCCTTCTTTTCTTTTCAGCAACCCATCTTCCCTACGTGCGGATAACCCAGAAAGGGATTGTGGACGTAAAGAAGAAAAGGGTACTCTTTCCCGCACTTATGCGTTAAACTATAAAAGTATAAGGTCAATATGAGAAAGGCAGATGAAGATATGAAAAAGGTTTCCGGGGTATACCTGTGGAGCGGCTTTCTGTTTGTGGCACTTCTGACAGCCTGTTCAGAGAATAACAATGAAACGAACAACGATACAGAGGAAACGGACGACACGGCACCGCTTACAGGTGTTCCTTCCGACGAAGAGATGAACCACCGGACGCTTGGCGTGATGCTTGGGAATTCCAGTGACGCCCGACCACAGTCCGGTCTTCATGAAGCAGATATTGTCTATGAAGTGCTTGCCGAAGGAAATGTCACGCGTCTTCTCGCCATTTATCACAGCACTCGCCCGGAAGAAATCGGCCCTGTGCGGAGTGCGAGAAGCTATTATATTGATCTCGGGAACGGCTATGATACTATTTTCGCTTCAGCCGGCGGAAGCCCCGATGCCCTCGATATGATGGAACGTGGAGAAGTGGATTATATCAGCGGCCTGGCGTATGAGGGGACATACTTTCAACGTTCGGAAGAAAGAGAAGCTCCTCATAATCTATACACGAGCTACGATGACCTTGAAGCAGCTGTGGAGGAAACCGGGTATGAATGGACAGGAGAACCGGAAGCTCTTACTTTCACAGAGGAAGTACCGGAAGAGTGGGAGGAAGCTGGAGAAATTTCGGTTTCCTACGGTGGAAGCAGTAATGAAATGGAATTTCATTTTGAGGAGGAAGCGGAAGGCTATCTTCGTTCTGCCGGCGGACATGAAAATCAGGACCCTGCTTCCGGAGAACCTGCTGCTCCCCGAAATGTGCTGATTGTGGAAGCTTCCCATGAAGTGATTGATGATTCCGGCAGAAGGGAAATAGATACGGAGGGCGGTGGCCCGGCTTATCTTTTCCAGGATGGTCATGTGCAGGAACTGGAATGGGAAAATAATGAGGGACGTCTGCTTCCAGTCCAGAATGGAGAAGTTGTTCCTTTTCTTCCCGGAATGACATGGATCAGCTTTGTACCAGAAGATCTGGAGGAACACGTATCTTATGAATAACGGCGTTTTTCCGCGCCGCGGAAGATAATTTGGAAGTGAGGTGAGAGCATGCAGATTGATAAGCTGCGAGGCAAAGAACTGGATCAGCTTTTTGAAGCGATCCTCAGCCTGAAAGACAAAGAGGAATGCTACCAGTTTTTTGATGATCTGGCAACGATGAATGAAATCCAGTCCCTTGCCCAGCGGCTGGAAGTTGCTCGGATGCTGATGGAAGGAGATACGTATCAGCGTATCGAGCAGCAGACAGGTGCCAGTACTGCGACTATTTCCCGGGTGAAACGCTGTATCAACTACGGCAACGACGGATACAAATTCACGCTCGACCGGGTTTATGCTACGGAAAAAGCCCGGGAATAATAAAAAAAGCTGTTCTGCAGAACGGGAGGCCCCGTACAGCAGAACAGCTTTTTTTGTAGAAAGCTATGTTAAAGTTGGCTGTTGCTAATTGGAGAAAAACTTCGCTTTCCACCGGCCTGCCGTGGAGGAGATTTTCAGCTTCCTTTTGCTTACGCCCTGCGGGATCTTCCAATCTCCTTCTCCCACGGGCCGGCTCCCGCTTCGTTTTATCTTCAAAGGAAAAGAAAAGTTCTGCTTTTTTATGAGCATTGCTCTTAATTCCGTAAAACCGATACCCAGGTGATTTTTCGAGACGCCTGCGGAAAAAGAAAGCATGAAGATCCTCCCTGACGAAAGGACGGGATAGCTTGAAGGCTTTCTCTGCGGCAAGCGAAGAAAAAAGAGCGGCCGGCAGCCTTGAATAACAACACGGAGCTTGTTTCTTACGCACCTTTGGTGAAAAATATGTTATATATTACAAAAAAAATAATTTAACCTAAAAGTCCACTATCGTTTGGAACGCCCCAACAGCTTTTTAAGTAGAGTTTCCTTGCATAATCAGAAGCTGGAAAGCCAAGTTCCTTTTCTTTACGTGAGAACCCGGAGCTTTAACAGAGACACTCATGCAAAATTGTTGAACCATGATGGATGAAAACACCTTTCTCTAACGTTCGTTTTACATCTTCTTCTTGTTCCTTCAAAAGACGATCGAACGTGGTCGTTTTATCGGAAGCTGGAGTGGACATGGAGGGACTCCAGAGCGATGAAGGACGAGCCGAAGATCCATTCTGACCGAGAAAAGGAGGGCAGAATTAGCTGAGGTCGGCCCGCTCGGAAAGCCTCTCCATGGAAACGAAAGCGAACGTTTATTTTTTTTATTTTCAAGGTAGCATTGTACAAAGAAGAAAGAATTTCAATCGAGTCCCGACCCGATTTTTGATATACTATTGCACAGATAAAAAACTCATCGAATGAAGGGGAATATGTTTTATGAAAGCCTATAATGAATGGAAGCACGTATTCAAACTGGATCCGGCAAGGGAAATATCCGATGGAGACCTCGAAAAAATCTGTGAATCCGGGACAGACGCAGTGATAATCGGCGGCACGGACGGGATAACGGAAGACAATACGCTTGATCTGCTGATGCGGGTCCGGCGCTACAGTGTTTCCTGTGTGCTGGAAGTGAGCACAATGCAGGCGGTTGTCCCCGGTTTTGATTATTACTTAATCCCCTCTGTCCTGAATTCCCGCCATAAAACATGGATCATCGGCCTCCACCACCGTGCCCTGAAGGAGTTCGGACACCTTATTGGCGATGAAGAAATTCTTGCTGAAGGCTATTGTATTCTAAACCCGGATGCGAAGGCAGCCCATGCAGCAGATGTTGAAACAGAGCTCGATACAGATGATATAACAGCTTATGCGAGAATGGCGGACCAGCTGTTTCATCTGCCGATTTTTTATCTCGAATACAGCGGCATGTACGGGGATCCCGAACTGGTCGATGAGGTGGGGCGCGTTCTTGAAAAAGCCCGGCTGTTCTACGGCGGGGGAATCAGAGAGCCCGAACAGGCAGCAGAAATGAGCCGCTCTGCGGATACTATCGTCGTTGGAAACATCATTTATGAAGATTTGAAAAAAGCATTGAAAACCGTCCGTGCTGTTCAGTAGAAAAACTGTACTTCGGCCGGGGTGTAAGCTATAATGTAAAGATTAAGAACAAATGTTTGGGGTGTAAATTATGAAAAATGCATTATTAACCGGGCTGAATCCGGAGCAGCAGAAAGCGGTCAGACATGATGAAGGGCCGCTGTTAATTATGGCAGGAGCTGGAAGTGGTAAAACGAGAGTGCTTACGCATAGAATAGCTTATTTGATCAGTGAAAAAGGAGTGCCTCACTGGTCTATTCTTGCTATTACGTTTACAAACAAAGCAGCCAGAGAAATGAAGGACCGTGTCGCTTCCATTATAGGTCCCGGAGCAGAAGAAATGTGGATTTCCACATTCCACTCCATGTGTGTGCGTATTCTACGGCGGGATATTGACCGTATCGGTTTTAACAGGAATTTTACTATTCTCGATTCCGGGGATCAGCAGACTGTCCTGAAGCGGATTATTAAAGAAATGAACCTCGATCCGAAAAAATTCGACGCCCGGTCGATGCTCGGATCGATAAGCAGTGCTAAAAACGAACTGAAAACTGCTGCCGAATTCGGTAAATCAGCGAATGGATTTTATGAGGAAACGGTATTTGAAGTGTACAAACGGTATGAAAAAGAACTGCGGCGCAATCAGTCGCTTGATTTTGATGACCTGATCATGACGACCATCCGTCTGTTTGAACAGGTGCCGGAAGTACTCGAATACTATCAGAGGCGCTTCCGTTATATTATGGTGGACGAGTATCAGGATACGAACCGTGCTCAGTATAAGCTCGTACAGATGATGGCGGACCGGCATAAAAACCTTTGTGTAGTAGGGGATTCCGATCAGTCGATTTACCGCTGGAGAGGAGCGGATATTCAAAATATTCTTTCCTTTGAAAAGGATTATGATAACGCAGCAGTTGTTATGCTGGAACAAAACTACCGGTCCACTAAACGAATTTTGAATGCAGCGAATGCGGTAATTGATAAAAATTCAGGACGGAAGCCTAAAAACCTGTGGACGGAAAATGTGGATGGAAATAAAATCATCATGTATGAGGCAGACAATGAACATGCAGAAGCGCGTTTTGTAGTCGGGAAAATGAAAGAAATGATCGACAGCGGCAAATACAAGCCGTCGGATATTGCTGTACTTTACCGGACCAATGCACAGTCGCGGGTCATGGAAGAACTGCTCGTCAAATCGAACATGTCCTACTCCATTATCGGAGGTACAAAATTCTACGATAGAAAAGAAATTAAAGATCTGCTTGCCTATCTGCGGCTGATTTCCAATCCCGCCGATGACATCAGCTTCCGCAGAATTGTCAACGTTCCGAAGCGCGGCATTGGACCGACAACGGTGGAAAAAATTCAGGCGTATGCGACTCATCATGATCTTTCTTTATTCGATGCAGTACAGGAAATTGATCAGGTGAACCTCAGTGCACGCTTTACGAAAACATTGAAGGAATTTGCCGGCCAGCTGCGGGGATGGGTGGAAATGCAGGAATATCTGCCCGTAATGGAACTTGTTGAGGAAATGCTCGAAAAAACCGGATACCGCGAAATGCTGAAGCAGGATAAGAGCCTGGAAGCGGAAGGGCGTCTGGAAAACATCAACGAATTTCTCACGGTAGCAAAAGAATTCGAGGACGCAAGTGAAGATAAGACGCTGACAGCGTTTTTAACAGACCTTGCTTTGATTGCCGATATTGATCAGGTGGACGAAGAAGATGAAGAGGCAAAGGAAAAATCGCTTCTCATGACCCTGCATTCCGCTAAAGGGCTCGAATTCCCGATCGTATTTCTTATTGGCCTTGAAGAAGGGGTTTTCCCCCACAGCCGTTCGTTGATGGAGGAAGCCGAAATGGAAGAAGAGCGGAGACTGGCTTACGTAGGTATTACGCGGGCCGAACAGCAGCTGTTTATCAGCCGGGCGCGTATGCGCACGCTGTACGGGAAAACAAACATGAACCCGCCTTCCCGTTTTCTGCATGAACTGCCTCAGGAACTGGTGGAACAGCCAGAGGCGGAGAAAAAAGAAGCGATGCCGTGGGCACAGTCCTCACGCGGATCATCAGGTTCAGCTGGAAAGCCGGCATCCCGCAGACCCGGAAAACGTGCAGCTGCTCCAAGAACAACGACGACTGCTGGAGCCACGTTTGACTGGAACGTCGGGGACCGGGCCGCACACAAAAAATGGGGAACCGGTACGGTTGTCAGCGTGAAAGGAAGCGGCGAAAATATCGAACTGGATATCGCTTTTCCTGAAGCAGGAGTGAAACGGCTCTTCGCCAAATTCGCACCGATTACGAAAGAATAGAGGTGGCCCCGTTGAATGAAGCTAAAGAAAAAATTGACCGGCTGACAGAGCAGCTGAAAAAATATGCCTATCAGTATTACGTTCTTGATGCCCCGGAAATAGCTGATCCTGAATACGATCAGCTGCTCCGGGAACTGATGGAGCTGGAAAAAGAACACCCGGAATATCAGCATGAAGATTCACCGACAGTCCGCGTCGGTGGAGAACCGCTCGACTATTTCCGTAAAGTGCAGCACGACGTACCGATGCTGTCTTTATCCAATGCTTTTGATGCCGCCGAACTGCGTGATTTCGACCGCCGGGTCCAGGACGGGCTCGGCTACGCACCGGTCTACAGCTGCGAAGTGAAAATTGACGGTCTGGCGGTGAATTTAAAATATGAAGAAGGGAAATTCGTACTCGGTGCTACAAGAGGAGACGGAGAAACGGGAGAGGATATCACTTCCAATCTTCGGACGATCCCTTCCATCCCTTTGAAATTGAAAGAACCGGTTTCTATTGAAGTACGCGGAGAAGCATTTATGCCGAAGAAATCATTCGAACGGCTGAACGCAGCAAAAGCGGAAAGAGAAGAAGCGCCATTCGCCAATCCCCGCAATGCAGCAGCCGGCTCTCTCAGGCAGCTGGATCCTAAAATCGCAGCCGACCGGCATCTGGACATATTTATTTATTCTGTAGGGAAGCTTTCAGACCAGCAGCTGACTTCCCATCACGATGCTTTGTCATACGCGAAAGAGCTTGGATTTAAGGTGAACCCGGAAACGCGCCAGTTTGATTCGATTGAAGGCGTGATAGAGTTTTGTGAAGGCTGGCTCGAGAAACGGCAGGACCTTACGTACGAAATCGATGGAATCGTAGTAAAAGTTGATAAGCTGGAAGATCAGGAGAAGCTCGGTTTCACAGCCAAAAACCCCCGCTGGGCAACCGCCTATAAATTTCCCGCAGAGGAAGTCGTAACCCGGCTCCGATCCATAGAATTGAATGTCGGAAGGACGGGGGCGGTAACGCCGACTGCTCTTCTTGACCCTGTCAGTGTAGCCGGCAGTACCGTTCAGCGGGCAACGCTTCATAATGAAGACTTGATCCGGGAGCAGGACCTGAAGCTCGGAGACAAGCTTGTTATAAAAAAAGCAGGAGACGTTATACCTAAAGTCGTCCGCGTGCTGTCCGATGAGCGGACCGGGGAAGAAGAAGACTTTGTCATGCCGTCAGAATGTCCGGAATGCGGCAGCGAACTGATTCGGATTGATGGAGAAGTAGCTCTGCGCTGCGTAAATCCAAAGTGCCCGGCACAGATCCGGGAAGGGCTGATTCATTTTGTCTCCCGGAACGCCATGAATATCGACGGCCTGGGTGAAAAAGTTATCACGCAGCTTTTTGAACACGAACTTGTAGAGGATGTAGCGGATCTGTACCGGCTGGACCGCGGGGAGCTTCTGAAGCTCGAACGTATGGGAGAGAAATCGGTCGATAATCTGCTGGAAGCGATCGAAGCAACAAAAAACAACTCGCTTGAAAAACTCCTGTTCGGTCTTGGTATCCGCTACGTCGGATCAAAAGCAGCAAAGACGCTTGCGATGCATTTTGAAACTATGGAGGAACTGCAGAAGGCAGACGTAGAAGATCTTATCGCCGTCAATGAAATAGGCGGAAAAATGGCAGAGGCGATCGTTGCCTACTTTGAGCATGAAGAAGTACAGCAGCTTCTGAAAGAGCTTAAAGAACTGGGAATCAATATGAGATATACTGGTCCTAAGCCTGCCGCCGCTGCCGGTGATTCGGTTTTTTCCGGTAAAACTTTTGTACTGACCGGTTCTATGGATGAAATGACGAGAAAAGAAGCAGCTCAAGAAATTGAAGTCCGCGGTGGAAAAGTAACTTCCAGCGTGACGAAAAGCACCGACGTGCTCGTAGCCGGAGAAAAAGCAGGCTCCAAGCTCGAAAAAGCTGAAAATCTTGAAATAAGCGTCTGGGACGAGCAGGCGTTTATCGAACAATTGAAGAACGGGGAATAACAGACTTGTTTAATCTGCGGTTTCTTAAAAGCTCCTGGTTGTTTTTAAAAGCACCAGGAGCTCCTTTCTCGTTAGGCTTTGTTCGCTCGTGGCTGCTGGACAGAACTCCGCTTTAGAAGTGCAGGAGGTCTGAAGCTTCCATGGGAGTCACTGATATATCAGCGATAAAAAAATGTAAAAGTGACTTCCGATAATTGATGAATTTTGGCAGACAGAATGAAGGCAGGCACTGTGACAGTCTGCGGCAAAGATCATGTCCTGTCAGGCCAGAACTGAATTTTAAGAATGATTACTTAGTTTATACTGTGAAAAGAAGCTGGATTGTCGGTGCTGTTTGTGAGAAAATGCAGGGAGAAAACAAACGGGGCGGTGGAGTGTAACAAATGAAAAATGTATGGATGGCAGCGGGGCTCATACCGCTTGGATTTCTTATAGGATGTTCGCCGGCAGTGCAGGAAAATGAGGAAGAACCGGAAATGGTGGAAGAAGTGGAGGAAGTGGAGGAGGAAGAAGAGGAAGAATACGTTATTACCCCCTCTTTGAATACTTCAGAAAATTATTACCGTAATGTACTGGAAGGCGGTACTTACATACGCAGTGATGCAAGAGGAAATACGGCACATGCGATGAATAACCGGGTTGATATTGAACAATTTGAGCTTGGTCTCATGGAAATAGCGATGGGAAGATTTGACCCGGAGGATTATTACTTTCAGGAAGGGGATAATCTCAGCGGGGAGGTGCTGAACAGCTGGCTCCGAAGATACGAGTCATCCCAGGATGAGGAAGATCTGGATGAAGATGAGGATGAAGCCTATGAATCGGTGGAAGAAGAGCATGAAGTAGAGGAGTCAGCGGGGCTTAACCCGCCGCTCGCTGACGCAGACGATGACGAAGAAGCGATGAGGGAAGCCCCGCTTATTCTATCCAATATTATTGAACATAATTACTATTCCGGAGACGATGAAGACGTGGAACTGAGCGGAGTTGTTATGGGTATCTCCGTACGTTCGGTGTACTATTTCCGTACCGAAGATGAAGACGGCTATTATTTTCATGAGCAGACTATAGATGAAGAGACAGCGCTTGATTATGCTGAGGAAGCTGCCGATGAAATGCTGGAACGTATGCGGTCTGTTGAAGAACTGGAGAACGTTCCGGTAACCTTTGCCATTTTTCACGAGCAGCCGCGGGGGTCCGTGAACCCGGGAACCTTCAAACGGACAGCTGAAGCGGGTTCCGGAGACACGGAGCTCTCCGGATGGGATTCGATCAACGAGCAGAATTTCGTATTTCCTTCCAACGCTGCACGGGATGAACATCCGGCAGCCGCTGAACGCTTCAGCGAGTTTAAGGAAGATATCAACGACTTTTTTGATTATCCCGCCGGTGTTATAGGAAGAGGACGGTATAAAGACGGCAATCTGGATGAAATGAAAGTGGAAATCAATCTGCAGTCACATGGAAAAGCTGAAGTTATTGCCCTGACTCAGTTTATTTCCAGCAGAATGGAAGAGGTTTTTCAATCCCAGGCACCGGTCTATGTGTATCTTGATTCGGTCGAAGGGCGCGAAGCCATAATTATTCAAAATCCTGGGGAAGAGCCGACGATGCACGTATACAGATAAAATACGGCTTCACATGAACCAAAGCCTGTCAGACACCGCTCTGACAGGCTTTTAAAATCCCGGCGGGGCTTTTGGGGAGCATTTCGGGAGAGGAGCAGCTGCTCAGGCACATATAAGCGGAATAATGGCACAGAAAAGCAGCCTGAGTTAATGGTTGATGAATAACAGTGACACGGAGAGGGCGAGGTTTCATAAAAACTTGAATCCATCACTGTCTAAGGCTTTCGAAAAGCCCGTGCTGATTGCCTATCCGGTGCTTCTCTGGTATCATCATACTATTGCGAATACAGTGATATAAGGAGGCAGAAATAGATGGAACGAATTTCAAAAGAACAGGTTCGTCACGTTGCCGATCTGGCACGTCTGCAGCTGCAGGAGGAAGAAGTCGAGCATCTCGGAAGTCAGCTGGACGATATTATTTCCGCTGCAGAGCGGCTCAATGAACTTGATACCGTCAATATTAAACCTACATCCCACGTTGTTGACGTAAGAAACGTAATGCGGGAGGACGAAGTAAAGCCGTCGCTTTCCCAGGAAGACGTACTGAAAAATGCACCGGCTCAACAAGATGGACAGATAAAAGTACCTTCCGTACTGGAATAGGAGGCAGTATAGCATGGAACCATTTGATTATTCATTAAAAGAACTAAGCCGTCGTTTACATAATGGGGATACGACTGTGGAGGAACTCGTAAGAACATCCCTGAAACGTATTGAAGAAGTGGATGAGCAGATAGGTGCTTTTCTGCATGTGGACCGGGACAATGCTCTGGAGAGAGCGAAAGAGCTGGATCAACAGCTGAAAAATGGTGAGGCGGATGCTGATAACGTTCTTTTTGGCCTGCCGATGGGGATAAAGGACAACATGGTTACTAAGGGAGTACGTACAACATGTGCGAGTAAAATTCTTGATAACTTTGTACCGGTTCATGATGCCACCGTCGTTGAAAAACTGTATGATGCTTCAACGGTGATGATAGGAAAGCTGAACATGGATGAATTTGCGATGGGCTCGTCCAATGAAAACTCAGGGTATAAAATTGTCCGGAATCCTTGGCACCTTGGTCACGTACCAGGCGGATCGAGCGGAGGTTCTGCTGCTGCGGTGGCTGCAGGGGAAGTTCCTTTTTCTTTAGGGTCTGATACAGGAGGATCCATCCGCGAGCCGGCTGCCTACTGCGGAGTGGTCGGTTTAAAGCCGACATACGGACGGGTTTCCCGTTTTGGACTGGTAGCTTTTGCTTCTTCCCTGGACCAGATTGGACCGATTACCCGCTCTGTAGAAGACAACGCCTACGTGCTCCAGCAGATTGCCGGACACGACCCGCGTGATTCTACAAGCGTCGGTAAAGAAGTGCCGAACTATCTGGAAGCTCTCACTGGAGATGTTAAAGGTCTCCGCATCGGAGTTCCAAAAAACTATATGGGAGAAGGCGTCTCAAAGGGTGTCCGTGACCGTGTATGGGAAGCACTGGAAGTTCTTAAGGAACTTGGTGCCAAGGTGGAGGAAGTCAACCTGCCGCATACAAAGTACGGCATGACAGCCTACTACGTGCTTGCCTCTTCGGAAGCCTCTTCCAATCTGGCCCGTTTCGATGGGATCCGGTATGGGATTCGGAGCGAAGGGGAAAATCTGATCGACACGTATAAACAATCCCGTGAAGAAGGCTTTGGAGATGAAGTGAAGCGTCGTATTCTTCTCGGTACCTTCGCATTAAGCGCCGGATTTTATGATGCTTACTATTTAAAAGCACAAAAGGTCCGAACGTTAATAAAACAGGATTTTGAGGATCTTTTTCTGAATTACGACCTGATCATTGGACCAACTTCTCCAACGACGGCTTTTCAGATTGGTGAGAATGTCGACGATCCACTGACGATGTATGCCAATGATGTTATGACGATTCCAATCAATATGGCAGGAGTTCCGGCTATCAGCGTACCGTGCGGTTTGTCTGACGGAATGCCGGTCGGACTGCAGATTATCGGACGTCATTTTGATGAAGCGACTATTTACCGGGCGGCGCATGCTTACGAGCAGGCTGTTAACTTTAAGCATGCTCCTCAATTCAAAGGAGGTGCCCACGCATGAGTTATGAAACAATTATAGGTCTGGAAGTGCACGTAGAACTAAAAACAGAATCGAAAATATTCTGCGGCTGTTCCACCGAATTCGGAGCACCGCCCAACACGCAGACTTGTCCCATCTGCCTCGGGCACCCGGGGGTACTGCCGGTACTGAATAAGCGTGCTGTTGACTATGCGATGAAGGCTGCAATGGCTATCAACTGTGAAATCAACGACATGTGCGTTTTTGACCGGAAAAACTACTTTTATCCGGACAATCCGAAAGCCTACCAGATCTCCCAGCTCGATTACCCGATCGGAGAAAACGGCTGGATCGATATTGAAGTTAACGGCGAAACAAAACGGATCGGCATAACCCGCCTTCACCTGGAGGAGGACGCCGGGAAACTGACCCATGTGGACGGCGAGGACTATTCCCTTGTCGACTACAACCGCGTAGGAACTCCGCTCGTGGAAATTGTTTCCGAACCGGATATCCGTACACCGGAAGAGGCTTATGCCTATCTGGAAAAGCTGAAGGCGATTATGCAGTACACGGAAGTATCCGACTGTAAAATGGAAGAAGGCTCCCTCCGGTGTGACGCCAATATTTCCATCCGTCCGAAAGGTCAGAAAGAATTCGGTACAAAAACAGAGCTGAAAAACCTTAACTCTTTCGCTCATGTTCATAAAGGTCTTGCCTATGAAGAAACACGCCAGAGAGAAGCAGTCGACAGGGGCGAAACCCTCCGCCAGGAAACAAGACGGTGGGACGATGCGCAGAAACAGACGCTTCTCATGCGTACAAAGGAAGGCTCTGACGATTACCGTTATTTCCCAGATCCGGATCTGGAAAACCTGTATATCGAAGACGAGTGGAAGGAAGAAATCCGTGCGACAATACCGGAACTTCCGGATGCACGTAAAAAGCGCTATGTTAAAAAATATGAACTGCCGGAGTACGATGCCGGTGTGCTGACCCAGCAGAAGGCAATGAGCGATTTCTTCGAAGCAGGATTGGAACAAGGGGCTCCTGCCAAGCCGCTCTCCAACTGGCTCATGGGAGAAGTGAATGCCTATCTGAATCAGGAAGGAAAAGAACTCCAGGACGTACCGCTTACACCAAAATCTTTAGCCGGTATGATCCAGCTGATTGAAGAAGGAACGATCTCTTCTAAAATTGCTAAAAAAGTATTTAAGGAACTGATCGAAAAGGGCGGCGACGCTAAACAGATCGTGGAAGACAAAGGGCTTGTGCAGATAAGTGATGAAGGCGCGATACGCAGCATGGTCAACGACGCGCTGGATCAAAATGCTCAGTCGGTGGAAGACTACAAAAATGGAAAAGGCAAGGCGATCGGTTTTCTCGTCGGCCAGGTGATGAAAGCATCGAAAGGGAAAGCGAACCCGCAGCTCGTTAACAGTCTTCTCCAGGAAGAGATTGATAAACGATAATATAAGGTGATCATTAATTATTTTATAGGCGGCTCGCTTTTTCGGCCGTATTGAACTGAAAGAGTTAATAGATACATTGCAACGGCACCGGGACACCACGTCCCGGTGCCGTCAAGTCGTTCTAAAGTGTTATTATAGGATGTGATTTCCTGTTCTGCCTCGTTCTCTATCATCGGGAGTTTATCCCCTCCGGCTGAGGCCGGACCGCTTGAAAAGCCTCTCCACGAAAGCAGAGGTTTTTTGTTTTCTAGTCTCTTATAAAGACTGCCGAAATTCATTTGAGCACAAGTTGAACCATTTCGCATAGTGAAAGCGTTTAATAAACGAGGTATTTTACTATAGACTGTGATCTATCCTATCTGGCTGTATCTGAAACGCTGAAGAGGTGTTTAAACTGCTGCTATGCTGGTTTACTCATGAAAGCAGCATCGTTATAATTATGGGCGTGCGTTTCAAAAGAACGGATAGAAAGGTTGTTTTTAAATGAATA